>DASYNQ010000428.1:0-1693 GCA_036008425.1 Methylocella sp.
CCCCAGGCAATCGAATGATCGTTCGCGACGCCCATGACGAGGCCGCGCTTGCCCCGCATCAATCCTCCGCTGTCCGCCGCCCGCGCCTCAGGCATCGACATGTTTCAAAACGAGGCTGGCGTTGGTGCCGCCGAAGCCGAATGAATTCGACAGGACGGCACCCAATCGCACGCCGTCGCGGCGCTTGCGCACAATGTCCATTTCCGCGAATGCCGGATCGAACTCCTCGATATTCGCGCTTTCGCAAATGAAGCCGTTTTGCATCATCAACAGCGAGTAGATTGCTTCCTGCACCCCGGTGGCGCCGAGGGAATGGCCGGTCAAGGATTTTGTCGCGGCGATCGGCGGACACTTTTCGGCCGCTCCGAAAACGGTTCTTATCGCCTCGATCTCCTTCACATCGCCAATTTCCGTCGAAGTCGCATGTGGATTGATGTAATCGATCGGCGTTCGCACGTTTTCGAGCGCCATGCGCATGCAGCGCACCGCTCCTTCGCCGGAAGGCGCGACCATGTCATAGCCGTCCGAGGTCAGGCCGTATCCGGCGATCTCGCCGTAAATTTTTGCCCCCCGCGCGCGGGCATGTTCCACCTCTTCCAGCACCAGCACCCCCGCGCCGCCGGCGACTACGAATCCGTCCCGGTTCTTATCATAAGCGCGGGAGGCGGTCGCGGGACGGTCGTTGAAAGCCGACGATAACGCGCCCATCGCATCGAACAGAACCGAGAGGGTCCAATCGAGCTCTTCACAGCCGCCCGCGAACATTATGTCCTGCTTGCCACATTGGATCATCTCGTAGGCATTGCCGATGCAGTGGTTGGAGGTCGCGCAGGCCGACGAGATCGAGTAATTGACGCCCTTGATCTTGAACCAGGTGGCAAGCGTCGCCGAGGCAGTCGAGGACATCGCCTTGGGCACAGCGAAAGGGCCGATCTTTTTCGGTCCCTTGGTGCGGGCGATATCCGCAGCCTCGATGAGAGTCCGCGTCGAAGGGCCGCCCGAACCCATGATGATGCCGGTGCGCTCATGCGATATTTCATGAGGCGCAAGGCCCGCATCCAGGATCGCCTGATCCATCGCGACATGGTTCCAGGCGGTGCCCCCGGCATGGAAACGCATCGCGCGGCGATCGACGATGCCGCCGGGATCGAGGGTGGGCGCGCCGTGAACCTGGCTGCGAAACCCGAGCTCGGCGTATTTGTCCGCCTTGACGATGCCGGATTTGGCCTCCCGCAAGGAGGCGAGCACCTCCTGGGTATTATTCCCGATCGAGGAGACAATCCCCATTCCGGTGACGACGACGCGTCTCATGCTTCAAAACTCCTGCTTGACATCGCGGCCCCGGGGCCCGAATCCGGGGGGCCTTTGTTCAAGATCAAAAGAAGCCCGTCCGAAGGTTCAGGCCACGGATGGAGTTGCGGCTTTGAACAAGCCAACCCTTATGTCCTTGGCGTCATATATGCGTGTCCCATCGGCTTCGAGCCAGCCGTCGGCGATGCCGAGCACCAGTTTGGTCTGGAACACGCGTTTCAGATCAACCCCGTAAATGATATGTTTGACGGTGGGCAAGACCTGATCGGAAAATTTGACCTCGCCCACGCCGAGCGCCCGGCCACGTCCAGTGAGGCCAAGCCAGCCGAGATAAAAGCCAAGAAGCTGCCAAAGCGCGTCGAGCCCGAGGCAGCCAGGCATC
>DASYNQ010000429.1:0-8845 GCA_036008425.1 Methylocella sp.
CCGTCCTTGCTCGAGGCATAGTTGACGACGACTGCCGCGCCTTCCGCCGCGAGGCCTTTGGCGATTCCCGCGCCAATGCCTTTTGACGCGCCGGTCACTACCGCTGTTTTGCCAGACAATCTGCTCATGACTTTCCATCCTAAGTTCACGTCACTTCGATAATTGTACAATTATCGAACGATCCGGCTTAGGTAAGTCGGCGGGACAGGTCTTTCAAGGGCTTGACGAGCGCCGCCGACGCCCCCTTGAGCCGGTCCAAGGAGAGGACCGCGCTAGGGTCAGTGTCAAATTCTGGTGACGGACGCGTCCAAGCGGCGGCGGCTCGGACATCCCAGTTAACAACCTCGATCCGGTCAGCAAACCTTACGCTCCTAATAGAGGCCCGGAATTAGCCGTGACGTCCGGGCCCGATAAGCATCGTACTCAGCGCCGAACTGCGTGCGCAGCAGCCTTTCTTCCGCGCGGATGCGCGCGACGAGCGGCGGGATGGTGAGCGCCGTGATCAGCAGGCCGACTCCCGACCGAAAGGCAAGCACCCACCCCAGCGAGTTGACGAGCAACCCCAAATAGCTGGGGTGACGGACGACGCCATAAACGCCGCTGGTGACCAGGGCGTGCCCGGGCTGGATCGCGACAAGCCCGCTGAACCGGTTTCCGAGCACGACGACGGGCCAGAGCCGCAGCGCGCCGCCGGCCGCGAAGAGAACGACGCCGAGCCAGCGGATGGCGTCGCCGTCGAGGGTCCAGAACTCTTTCCGGTCCGTCAAGGCCGGCAGGTAGGCGGCGAGCACCCCGATCAGTGAGAGGGCCGCGATGACCCAACGGTTGCCACGGTCCTCGCGTACCCCCGAACTGACGTTCCCTCCGGCGAACAGCGACGCGCCAGCCATGAGGAAGGTCGCCACCGCGAGCGCGATCAGCGCCGGGTGGGAGAAGAAGGCGGCAGGGCCGCCCCAGCCGAGGACGGCCAGGCCGAAAGAGGCGGCGGTGGCCGCCATGATGAATGTCACTCGGACGATTGATGCGGCCATTGCTCGTTTCCCTGCCCGCGCCCGTTGCAATCGGCGAAAGCGCTGCCCCAGTGATTGCGATCCTGGTTGCAGCTAAAATCAGGCCTTGATGCCCTGGCGGCGCTCCAACTGGAACCTAATAGTCTAACCTGCGTTAGCCGACAGAACCCCGGAATAAGCCGGCAAAATCTTTATCCGGACCGGTCTGTTCGCATGACAGGAGATTTTCCATGAAGCTCGTAACAGCAATATCCACGGCAGCTCTCGTGCTTGCACCGGTCGTCGGACTCGCACAGGCCCCCGCAAATGGTGCAGGAGACACACAGGAAGAACCCAGCTTAAAGACTAAGGTCCAACGCATGATTGGAGTTGGCTCTCCAGACACGAAAGAAGGCACTAATGCAAAGAGCGCCGGTGCCGCGCAGAGCCCAGGCGATACAAACTACCCCGATCGGGGAGCGGTCAAGAGAACCGATAAATAGCGGGATGCCCGGGCGGCGTCCAGACGTTCGTCCGGCCCGCGCCAAGCGCGGGCCGGGGTGAAGACGCGCCGGTGGGTTATTATTGGGAAGGTTTAGGTGTGGTTATGAATCGGGCGCCTCAGACCCCGCGCTTCAGCGCCGAAGCTGACTAGAGGGGAGGCGTCACAATGGCTGATCTGGTGCCTCATATCGGCCAAGCTCTCCTAATGGCCGTCGGGATGTTCTGGCAAGTAGGCTGGAGCCTAGTGCTGGGCTTTGGCATCTCGGCCATCCTGCAAGCCGTCGTTTCGAAGAGAGTTCGAAGAGAGCATGACTGCGGCGCTCGGGCGCGACGGCGTGCGCGAGATCGCCCTTGCGAGGGCGGCAGGTGCCGCGAGTTCAAGCTGTTCCTATGCCTCGGCTGCGGTGAGCCGCACCCTGTTCAAGAAGGGTGCCGCGCTGATCCCGAGCCTCGCCTTCATGTTCGCATCGACCAACTTGGTGGTTGAGCTCGGCATTATTCTCTATCTTTTGATGGGCTGGCAGTTCATGGTCGGCGAATGGATCGGCGGCGTTGTGCTGGTCGTAATCCTGACCTGCCTGGTGCGGCTCACTTATCCGAAGAAACTGGTTGAGGAGGCGCGCCACTATCCCGAAGCGAGGAGCGGGCACGAGCACGGCGGCATGACGGCCGAAGGCAGCACCGTGTGGGCAAAACTGTCGCGCCGTGAAACCTGGGTACTCGTTGCCCAGAATTTCGCGATGAACTGGTCCATGCTGTGGAAGGATTTGCTGCTTGGGTTCCTTATCGCGGGTGCCCTATCGGTGTTGGTGCCGGATGGCGTCTGGCAAGCCCTCTTCGTTAAGGGCGTAAGCCCCTGGGTCCAGGTGCCGGCGAACGCTCTCCTTGCGCCAATCGTAGCCGTGCTGTCGTTTGTTTGCTCGATAGGGAACGTGCCGATGGCGGCGGTCCTCTGGGGCTCAGGCGTGAGCTTCGGCGGAGTGCTTGCCTTCCTATACGCCGACCTGATCGTGCTCCCGCTGCTCGACGTTTACCGGCGCTACTACGGGTGGAAGATGGCCGCCTACATCGCCGCCGTATTCTACGCGACGATGGTAATTGCCGCGCTAATTATGGAGGCGGCGTTCGATGGCATCGGCTGGATTCCTCAGAGCCGACCGGACATGCATGCCGAGATGGTCCACTTTTCAATGAACTATACTTTCTGGCTCAACATTGCCTTTGGCTTGTTTGCCATCGCGCTGTTGGCAGGCGTCCGCCGCTATCCCATGCAGCACGGGCATTGCGAACATCATGCGCATCAAGCGCAAGCGCGCCACCACTAAGGAGCCACGAACGGTGCGACGCTTCACCCGAACTTTAACCTTAGCTATCCTCGCCCCGCTCCTGCTTGCGCCGGCGTTCCGCCGTTGGTTCGCCAGAGTTGCGCTCGCTTTGACAAACTCGATCAAGCAAGCGTGACTGGGAAGAAGTCCCCTGGAAGGGGGGACAATGGACACTATATGTCGGGCAATAAGTGTGTCGTACCGTAGCGTTCCATGCAAGTGCGCCGACCCGGGGCGCGGGTTTTCGGAGCATGTCTATTCCGAATAGGCGCAGTTGGGAAGTTCGATGAAAAGGCGAGTACCCGCAATGTCTAAAATTGGACTAACGGCGCTCATCGCCATACCCCTAACCTTCGCATCTGCTAAAGCCGTCGACAACGCTGGAGGTGCCAACGCTGCTGCTGCCTTCGGCCAGTTCGGCTTTGCACGTCTCGCCGTCGCGGGACGGGCACCCGCCGGATATGGATATGGTCCATTCGGCCAGCCTGTGTATACGCCCGTCGGGCCGCCCGTTTGCTGGACGCAATATGTGACGATTCGAACGGAAACACCTTGGTCAATTTCCCGCATACTATTTGCCGATGAGCGATGAGCGGCGACCTTCGAGGCGGGGCGGGCGGAACGCGAGCGAATTTGGCATGACTTTGGCGTGCTGCTCGGCCATCTCTCAACAGAGTTCCGCGTACGTATCGGGATCAATGCAGCTATCTTTGTAGAACTCATCTATCTTGAGGAGAAACGAGTCGCGCCCGCCTTCCAAAGCATTGATATCTGAACCGTCAGTGATCGAATATTTTGGAACGTTTAACCGGATTTCCTTGCCGCTTCATTTGATCTCGTACCCGAAGGAGTAACTGTCTCCATCCAGGCGCTTCATCCCAATAAAGTAGCTGATCATGACTGCGTCTGGCTCACCAGAAGAATTGTAAACCAGTTCTATTGAAGCAACCTTGAATCGCTGAGGTCGCATTTGTTCGGCATGTGTCAAGACCTCCATAACGGTTGTTCCATCACGCGTCTTTTTTCACTGTCTCGATCCAACGCTTTTCTTCCGCAGGTGGAAGCGCGTGCGCTTTCCAGCCAGCGGGTGGATCGGCACAAGCCGCGTGCGACAGGAATGTAAAAAGGATAGCGCCGATCATTGAACGACGTAGGTTCACGGTCGCAAACGACCGTCCTTTGCTCACTGCTCAGTCCTCCAACCTCCAAAATCGTCCAGCCTGACGTTGAACGAGTGTCCCGTCTCAACAGCTTCGCGGCGTTCAAAGCGACGCGTTCCATCTCATCAAGGCTCATCGCGTCGCGGTGGCGATCGTGAACTGCCCCGTGCGCCTCGCCCATAGGCGTGGGTCGTGTTCGGCTTGATAAGGGTAGGGGCGCGGTTGATAAAGGTGGGAACAAGGATGGTCATTTAATGCTCGCCATGAGTTCGTCGATCGTCTTAAAAGATACGCCGTAGTGAACGGTAAGCCATGCTCGATTTTCCAGATCGAAAATCGAGACCCGGGCAGCTTGGGCACGATCGTTCGCACACAAAACATCGTTCTGATATGCGACATGGGCGCATACCAACTCGCCGTCCGCCCATTCCGCGCACGCTTTGCGAAGTCGTTTTTGATCGGCTGGTGTTGTCGGCAGAAGGTTCCAGCCACCAGCCGCATCGAAGGCAGCCTTGCCGACACCGCGTGCGTCGACACGGGCGAACAGTTCTATTTGGCGGTGTTCACGGTCGCGCTTTTCCTCAATGGTTTCTGAAACAAAATTTGTGGAATCATGGATTTCCTGGGGGCAGGCAGTCCCATCCAATTCAATCCTCGCATGAGCCGGACGCCAGAAGCCAGTGCACTTTGCAGCTTGGAGGCCTGAACAGGCGGTAATCCCGGATGGCGCTCGTCTATCGGGCCAAACGACATTTTCCAGTAGGGCCTGCCGTCGCGCATGACGATGCCTTCTTGCCGAGAGCCGAAATGCGGTTGAGCAAAATAGGATGCTCGATCCCCTTTGCGGATCGCTTCGATGCGGAACCCAACCTCGCAGATGAAGCCCTTAAGCCTCCCATCCGCGAGTGCGCCCCGGATAGGCATCAATTCACCGACAGTCGGGTCGAATATTTTTTCCCACGCATTGCTGTCGAAACTCACCCGAACCGGCATTCTCTCTACCCATTTAGTGTATGATAAACGATATGGTCGGAGGCGTACCAAAATGCTTCACGTGAAACATTTTGGTACGATCCAAACCGCCGGGAACGAGCCCTGGCTTGTGGGTTTGGGTGGGCTTTTCCCTAGTCACACATCGCTTAATCTAGCGCTCTTTGCCGTGAAACGCGGCGAAGGCAGCGCGGGCTTCATCAGATCGCATGGCGGCGGAAAATAGCCGCGCTTCTTCCTCTATCCTCGCCAGAATTTCTTGCCCATCGCCGCGCATGAGGCGCCGCGTGGCGGCAATCGCCGCGCGGGGTTTTGTTGCGAGCTGCCCTGCCCTCTCGATCGCGCGGCTTCGAGCATTTTGGCGTCGTTCCCTGCAATGACCACATCGATCATTTGCGAGGGCGGGACGTCTCCAATTTTCACGCGGGAAAAATCCTCGGTGCGGCCGATTCCGCCACGCTCCGTCAGGACCCGGACGGTCTTGCCGGTTTGGGCGTCGAGATGCTTGCGCAAGGCTGCCGCGCCCGCCTCGCGAAGACGCTTGGCCCTTGCCTTCACGATTTCCGGCGCGACGGGCGGCATTTTTGCGGCCGGCGTTCCGGGCCGCGCGGAAAACGGAAACACATGCAAATGCGTCAGACCGCAATCCTCCACGAGCGCGAGTGTATTTTGAAACATGGCTTCCGACTCGGTCGGAAAACCGGCGATCAGATCGGCGCCAAACACGATCTCCGGCCGCAACCGGCGCAGTCCGGCGCAGAAGCACAGGGCATCGGTGCGGAGATGACGCCGCTTCATGCGCTTTAAAATCAAATCATCGCCGGATTGCAGCGAGAGATGGAGATGCGGCATCAGGCGCGTCTCGCCGGCAAACGCCGTGACAAGATCCTCGTCCGCCTCGATGCAATCGATCGAGGAAAGCCGCAACCGTTCGAGTTCTGGTGCCGCGCGCAGGATGGATTTGACGAGTTTTCCCAGCGCCGGGGCGCCGCACAAATCAGCGCCATAGGAGGTCAGATCGACGCCGGTTAGGACGATCTCGCGAAAGCCCTTGCTCGTTAATCGTTGGGCCGCGCGAAAAATTTCACCGGGCGGCACCGAGCGCGATGGGCCGCGTCCGAAAGGAATGACGCAAAAGCTGCAGCGGTGATCGCAGCCGGTCTGCACCGCGAGAAACGCCCGCGTACGATCCTCGACGCCTTCGCTCAAAATTGTTGGAGCGGCCTTGGCCGCCATGATGTTGGAGACGTCCACGCGGACGCCCCCTTCGACCGCCCAGCTTGCGGGGTTGGCCTTTTCCGCATTGCCGAGCACCCGGAAAACCTCCGGCATGGCGGCGAATCGATTGGGATCGATCTGGGCTGCGCACCCGGTGACGACGATCTCGGCCCCGGGCCGCTCGCGCCTGACGCGGCGAATGGCCTGGCGCGCCTGCCGCGCCGCCTCCGCCGTCACCGCGCAGGTGTTGACGATGACGAGATTGCTTCGTCCGCAAGCCAAGGCGGCGCGGCGCATCGCCTCGGACTCGACAAGATTGAGCCGGCAGCCGAAGGTTAGGACTTCCACCTCTTGCGGCCTGCCGGAAACGGATGTCACGCCGCGATGTCCTTGAAGAGATCGGGATCGAGCCGCATCTCGAATTCGAATTCGACCGGGCCGGTCATCGCGACATGACCGTCGCTCTCCCGCCATTCGATTTCGAGATCTCCCCCCGGCAGGCTCACGATGGCGCTGTGGCCGGTGAGGCCCTTCCGCGCGGCCGCGACGAGGGCGGCACAGGCGGCCGACCCGCAGGCGCGGGTTAGGCCCGTGCCGCGCTCCCAGACTTTTAGCGCGATGTGCGCGCGGGAAGTGACATGGGCAAGTGAAATATTGGCGCGTTCGGGGAATATTGGGTGATTTTCGAGCAAGGGGCCGATCCTGGCAAGATCATAGGCCTCGATGTCGTCGACCCAGAAAATCGCATGGGGATTGCCCATGTTCACGGCCGAGGGCGTATGTAAAATAGGCGCGTCGATCCGACCGATCTGCAATTCGATCTTGCACGTGTCATGGAATGGCTCGCGGAGCGGGATTTCGTTCCAGGCAAGGCGCGGGCGGCCCATATCGACGGTAAAAATCGTCCCGGCCCTGCGCAAGCATTCGAGCCGCGCGGTGGCGGTCTCCAAAACGAGCTTTTCGCGCGGCGCTCCCCGCGTCAGGATAAAGGCGACGCAGCGTGTCCCATTGCCGCAGGCCTCGGCTTGCGAACCGTCGCTGTTGTAGATCGTCATGAAGGCATCGGCCCCAACCGAGCGTGGCTCATGCAGCATTATGAGCTGATCGAAGGCAAGGCCCTTGCCGCGTCCAATCGCGCGCGCTTCTGGCCCGCTGACGGTCAAGCCGCTGCAGCGCAGATCGAGAACGGCGATCTCGTTGCCGAGTCCGTTCATCTTGACGATGAGCCTATTTGCGAGCGGGCTCAAAGGGGGTAAGTCCGTTCATCCATGGTTTCGCATCCACCGTGCACACATCCGCGGATTACTGAAGTTTGGCCCGCGGCATGGGATCACGGCCGGCCAATTCACTGCGCCAGGTGGATCAGAAAGCGCGGCACGTTAATTGCTCCCGCATGATATAGAAAAACTTCGGCCGGGGCTAAGTTTTATCGCAGCCCGTTGCCTTTTTATGCGAGGATTGGCGTAGGCTCGCGCGCCGGACCAGTCAAATGGAGCCCTTCGGCGCGAACCACAATTTTGGAGCGGTACATGAGGATAGGCAGCATCAACCGTTCGCTGGGCGTTGAACTGGCCTTTGGCCTGTTTTTGGCGGTCCTGGCCGCGCCGCCAGAGCCCACATTCGCGCAGGCCCCCGCCGCCGCGCCTGCTGCCGAAGGTGCCACGCAGGCCCCCGTCTCGCCCGGCGTCAACGCAAAACCGGGTCCATCCACTCCCGCCGAAACCGGCTCCAAACCCCCGCCGGGGGTGCCGGACGACGCCTCGGCGGTGACCCTTGAACTGACATCCCGCCCGGTCGCCTTCACGAGCGCGAGCGCGGAATGGGCGAATGGTTTCAAGTCGGTGGTAGGCGAAATCGCCAAAGTCGATGCCGCGGTCAAGAAGGCCGGGCTCACCCCGGCGGGACATCCTTTTGCGTTGTTCCTTGCAACCGACGACAAAAGCTTTCAATTCGAGGCGATGGTGCCGCTTGCCGAAAAACCCGAAGGCAAGGATCTCTCCGACGGCGTGAAAATCGGCGAGTCCCCGTCCGGCAAGGCGATTAAGTTCCTGCATCGTGGCGCCTACGACGACATCGATTCGACCTACGATCTCATTACCGCTTTTCTCGATGAAAAAGGTCTCGAATCGCAAAATCGCTTCGTCGAAGAATATCTAACCGATACGACGGAACCAGACGACACGAACCTCGAAGCCGACATCTATGTTTTCCTTAAGTAGCTTCCCAGAATTCCGGTCGTGCCTGCGAAAGCCTGCCACCGATACGCACCGGCGCGATTTTTGCCGCGAGGCCTTTGGCATCGAGCTCGACCGCGATGCCACAGAGGGTTGCCGCACCGGACGCCGCTTCGAACCGCGCTGCGGGTAGCTTAGTTGTGAATCTGCGGACCGGTTCCTCCTTTTCCATGCCGATCACCGAATCATAATCCCCGGTCATTCCGGCGTCGGTCACAAAGGCCGTGCCATTTGGCAGTATTTGATGATCGGCGGTCGGCACGTGGGTATGGGTGCCCACGACAAGCGAAACGCGGCCATCGACGAAATGCGCGAAAGCCTGCTTTTCGCTCGATGCCTCGGCATGGAAATCGACAACCATGGCATCGCAGCCAACTCCCAAGGGGCAGGCCGATACTTCGCGCGCGATCGCCGCGAAAGGATCG
>DASYNQ010000430.1:0-1693 GCA_036008425.1 Methylocella sp.
TCCTCTCGGCGATATGGAAAAAACGCAAGTCCGCGCCCTCGCCCGCCGGTTCGGCCTGCTGGTCGCCGATAAAGCCGACAGCCAAGATATTTGTTTCGTGCCAACCGGCAGATACAGCGATCTCATCGAACGCTTGACGCCAGGCGCGGCGCTCCCGGGCGACATTGTGCATATCGACGGCCGGGTGCTCGGACGCCACCCGGGCGTCATCCATTACACGATCGGCCAAAGGCGTGGCCTGGGGCTTGGCGGCTTCGGCACCGGCGCGCCGCTCTTTGTCGTCAAACTGGACGCCGCGCGGGCCCGCGTCATCGTCGGGCCGCGCGAAGCGTTGGCGACCCGCCGGGTCCGTTTGGGCGCGCTCAACTGGATCGGGCCCGGCACGCTCGATGATCACGCCAAGGAGGAGGAGCTCTACGTGCAGATCCGTTCCTCCCGGGCGCCGGTTCAGGCTCTCCTTCGCATCGGTCCCGACGAGGCCGCCGTTGAATTCGCCGTCGCCGAGGATGCCGTTTCGCCCGGCCAAGCCTGCGTCTTTTACGCGTCGGATCGACCACATGCGCAGGTTTTGGGCGGGGGCTTCATTGTTTCGGCGGAACCGGCTTGTCCGGCGGTCGCGGAAAATGATTACGCGCGGGTCGAACCGTTGCCGCTTTGAGCGGGAAACCGGCCGCATCCCGCGCGGGAGTGGAAGCACAAGAACAAGTGACCGGAGCCGGGGTCCATGAAATGGAAATCGCACCGGCGAACTGTGGAGGTAGGCGCTCGTGCAAGAGGAAATCATTGCTGCTCCTGTCTTGGACGCCGCGCCACGACACGCGGGCGATCCGGCCGTTCTCGACAATAACCATGTCAAGAAATCTTATGCTCGCTGGGCGCCGGTTTACGATCTCGTCTTCGCACTCGTCCTGCGGCCGGGACGCAAAGCCGCGGCAGCGGCCGCCGACCGCCTTGGCGGGCATGTGCTCGATGTCGGCGTCGGCACCGGCCTCGAGTTGCCGATGTTCGACCGGCGGACGAGATTGACCGGGATCGATCTTTCCGAGCCAATGCTGCGGCGCGCCCAATGGCGGGTACGCGCCAAGGCTTTAGGCAACGTCGAGGGCCTCGTGGCCATGGACGCGGCGCGCCTCGCTTTCCCAGCAGCCCATTTCGATGCGGTGGTCGCGCCTTACGTTCTGACGGTCGTGCCCGATCCGCACGGCAGTCTCGATGAACTGGCCCGTGTCGTGAAGCCCGGCGGCGAGATCATCCTCGTCAATCATGTCGGCAGCGGCCGCGGCCCGATGGCCTGGGTCGAATCCGCCCTCTCGAAATGCGGCGCCGAACTCGGCTGGCAGCCGGAATTCGCGTGGTCGATTCTCGGCGATTGGATCGATTCCACGCCTTCCGTCCGTCTCGTGGAACGGCGCAAACTGCCGCCTTTCGGGCTGTTTACCCTTGCGCGGATCGCGAGGCTTTGAGCAAAATTTGGCCGCGAATCAGGTTTGACGCCTTCCGCAAGACCGGTTTCGTCCGGTGAAGCTGTTCGACTTTGCCGGAATTTACTCTAAAAACCAATGACAACCCCCTTGTTTTGCTGATCGTAAAAACATACATTGCAGCGTGTCGTGGTTTTGCCGACGGTTAGGCCTCGCATTTTTGCGTCTGCTAACGACCTCCTCCTCAAAACATCGATGCAACATCGGCGTCC
>DASYNQ010000431.1:0-4074 GCA_036008425.1 Methylocella sp.
CGCTCGAAGACGAGCGCGTCCTGCGTCGGCAGGCAACCGAGCGCGGCACGAGCCGAGGCGAGATATTCGACGAGCTGCCGCGCCGCGGGCTCGCTGATGCCGACCTCCGCCAGCAACCAGCCCAACGCGCTTTCCCCGGCCGGGTCGCGCGTCAAGCTGGCGTCGATCGTCGCCCGCAGGCGCGACATCGAGCGCGATAGTTCGTCGCCGCGGCCCGGCGCCTCGCCGAGCCAGAACGGAATGGTCGGCGCCATGCCATGGGCATCCTCGACACGGACGACGCCGCGCTCGACACGCAGGATGCGATAGGCGGCGTTGCCGAGCTGGAAAATGTCGCCGGCCATGCTCTCGACCGCGAAATCCTCGTTGACGGTGCCGATGAGGTAGTTTTCCGGCTCGAGGAGCACCTGGTAGTCGGCATTGTCCGGAATCGTGCCGCCGGAGGTGAGCGAGGTCAGCCGCGCGCCGCGCCGGCCGCGCAGGACATGGTTCACGGCGTCATGGTGGATCAATGCGCCGCGGCGGCCGCGACGCGTGCTGAAGCCTTCCGCCAGCATGCCGACCACGGCGGCGAAATCCTCGCGCCTCAGCGCGCGATAAGGCCAGGCCCGGCGCAGCAGCGCATAGAGCTCGTCCTCGTTCCATTCGCGCGCGGCGACCTCGGCGACGATCTGCTGGGCGAGCACGTCGAGGGGCTGTTCGGGGATCGTCAGCCGGTCGAGCTCGCCGCGCCGGACGCTGTCGAGCAGCGCCGCGCATTCGACGAGCTCGTCGCGGCTGAGCGGGAAGAGGCGCCCCTTGGGCAGGCCATCGATCGCATGCCCGGAACGCCCGACCCGCTGCAGGAAACTCGCGATCGAATGCGGCGAACCGAGCTGGCAAACCAGGTCGACCTCGCCGATATCGATGCCGAGCTCGAGCGAGGCGGTCGCCACCAGCGCCTTCAGCGTGCCGCGCTTGAGGCGCTGTTCGGCGTCCAGCCGTTGTTCCTTGGCGAGACTGCCGTGATGCGCCGTCACCTGAGTTTCACCTAGCCGCCGCGAAAGTTGGCGGGTCGTCCGCTCGGCCATGCGGCGCGTGTTCACGAAGATCAGCGTGGTGCGGTGCGCCGCGACCAGCTCGGCCAAACGGTCATAGACCTGCTCCCAGACGTCGCCCGACATCACGGCTTCGAGCGGCGAGGCGGGAACTTCGAGGGCGAGGTCGCGCGTCCGGTGGTGGCCGGTGTCAATGATCCGGCATGCGGGGCCCGGCGCGCCATCGCCGGCGCCGACCATAAAACGCGCCACGTCGTCGATTGGCTTCTGGGTCGCCGATAGGCCGATGCGCAGCAAGCTATCGCCGCAGAGTGCGGCCAAACGCTCCAGCGAAACCGCCAAGTGGGCGCCACGCTTGTTCGGCGCGAGGGCGTGGATCTCGTCGACGATCACGGTCCGCGTGGTGGCGAGCATCGAGCGGCCGGAATCGGAGCCAAGCAGGATGTAGAGCGACTCGGGCGTCGTGACGACGATGTGCGGCGGGCAGCGGCGCATGCGTTCGCGCTCGCGCGACGGCGTATCGCCGGTGCGCACCCAAGTGCGGATGTCGACGCCGGGCAAGCCTTGCGCCCGCAACTTCTCGCTTATGCCGGCAAGCGGCGCTTCGAGGTTTTTCCGGATGTCGTTCGACAACGCCTTGAGCGGCGACACGTAGACGATCTGAGTCTCGTTCCTCAACTCACCTGCCAATCCTTGCCGCATCAGCCCATCGATGGCAGCGAGAAAAGCGGCCAGCGTCTTGCCGGATCCCGTGGGAGCGGCGATCAGCACGTGCTGGCCCGCGTGGATTGCCGGCCACGCCTCCGCCTGCGCCGCGGTGGGCGCCGCGAAGCTATGATCGAACCAGGCGGCGACCGCCGGATGAAACAGAGAGGCTGGGTTCACGGGAGAAGGCCGATGTATCGGGTCACTCGCAGCGATCCTGCGTCGAAGGAATAAGGGGATTAGTCGTCAAGAATCAACTCCACGCGCTATCTCCGGCGAAGCTCGATTGAAGGTGCCTTTCTCGAATTTTCGCGTTTGCAATGCGCATCAACATGCAGGGTGGATATTCGATAGCCCATCACCGCTAAAGTCAGCGCGCGCGACCAAGGGGCCGCGGCAGATGCTCCTCATACCAGAGTTTGAGGTCGGCTAAAGCCGGATGGGTTAGGTCCGCGGCCAAATATTTTTCGACCCGGGGCAGGTGCGCAAGATACTGCGGTTTATGGTCGCGTTCATCGAGGCGGGCGAAAATGCCAAGGATCTTTGTCGCGCGCTGCGCACCCAAAATCGCATAGGCGCGGGCAAACCCCGCCGCATCGAAGCCAGGATCCGCCTCGCGTCGCAGCCGCGCGTAATGGGCGAGCAGTTTCAGTTCCGTGTCTTGCGGAACATCGACGCGGGCGTCCTGCAAAAGGGAGACGACATCGTATGCGGGATGGCCCAAGACACAATCCTGGAAATCCAGGACGCCCACCTTGGCGATGCCTTCACGCCCGGCAAGCCAGAGGAGATTTGGCGAATGGTAGTCGCGCAACGTCCACACCGGCCGCGTGGCGAGGACGTCCTGAACCACTTGGCGCCAAAGATTGACAAAGGTCGCCTTGGCGCCCGAGGCGAGTTGAACGCAAGCGATATAGGGCGCGTACCAGTCGAGCAGTAGTTCGGTCTCGATGGAAAGCGCGTCGACGTCATAGATTGGAATCCGGTAGGTTTCGTTGCCATCGAGGGGCAAAGTGTCCGGAAGGCTGGCGGCGTGCAAATAGGCGAGCCCGGTCAGCGCAACGGCGTAACGTTCCTCGATGATGCCGCCTCCGCCGGCAACCGGCTCGCAGCCGAGATCCTCGACGATGGCAAGACCGGCGGCGAGATCGAAGGCAATAATTTCGGGCGCCGACAGGCCTTGTTCGCGCAGCCCATGTCCGACCGCGATAAAAGGCTTTATGTCCCCAGCGAGTTTGGCGATGGCGCTATAGGATTTGCCATAGCGAAGCGGCGGCCCGTCCGGGCGAGGCGGCGAATTCATCAAAACGGCGCTCCGCCCATCGGGATTCACCAAATGCTCATAGCTTCGAGTCGACGCATCGCCTTGCATGAAATCACGCCGGGCTCCGCTCCAGCCGCTGCGCTCGAGGAGCTCGTGGACCGCCTTGGCGCGCGCGAGCCGCGCCGCGAACGGTCCAATCCCGGTTAGGGTCACGGCGCGGTAGCCGGGACCGCGGTCCTTGTCGAGCCCGAATTCGATATCGAGCCTGCCGGCATCGAGAAAGCCGCCCGCGTGCTCCGGCCATTCGACAAGGACGAGCGCGCCGTAGCAAGCCTCCTCGAACCCCAATTCCATGAGCTCCCGCGGCTTCTCGATCCGGTAGAAATCGGCGTGAACGATGGCGAAGTTCAAGCCCTCGTAAACCTGCATCAAGGTAAAGGCCGGGCTCGGCACCTCGAGGTCTTGCTCGCCCGTCAGGATACGAATGAGGGCGCGCGCGAACGCCGTCTTTCCGGCGCCAAGGCCGCCCGACAAGGTCACGAGGTCGCCAGGACCGGTGAGCGCGGCGACCTCGGCGGCAAACCCCGCGATCGCGCCCTCGTCTTCTAGCTCACGCGGCCAGATCGTACCAGAAGCGGGGACCGTGCCTGCGGCCATTGGGTTCACGCTCCTTGCGCAGTGCTGCTTGCGGGGAGCTTCGCACCTCGTAACGGAAAGATGCAAGTCGCGCGCGTCCCTTTTCCCGGCGCCGAATCGATTTCGACGCGGCCGCCGTGCAGTTCGACGAAGGACCGCACAATGGAAAGGCCAAGTCCTACGCCGCGATGCCGCGTCCCGGTTGTATAGGTTTTAAACCGGTCGAAAACATGTTCGAGGATTTCGGGCGGAACTCCACTCCCCTCGTCGGTAACCTTGAACAGGATTTCACCGTCCTGCCGCATCGCCGCGAGATCGATGGTTTGACCGGGCGAGGAAAAGCCGATCGCGTTCGAGAGAAGGTTGAAGAGAATCTGCCGGATACGTTTGCCGTCGGCGACAAAGGACCCGATATCCTCCATCGTGGCGACG
>DASYNQ010000432.1:0-3470 GCA_036008425.1 Methylocella sp.
GACGAGGCGCGTTTCCGGCTCGCGCAAATCGTGGACGACGGGCGCTTCGGCGGGGTTGCGGTGCTTTATACATGGCCCGCCGCCGGCAGCCTCCTCGACTATGGCGCGGCCAAGGAAAGCGCGACCATTGCCCGCGATGCCTTGAGCAAGCTCCTGCACCGGCTTTCCGAACTGCCGGACGTTGGCCGCGTACATATTCTCGCGCATTCGATGGGCGCCTGGCTCGCGATGGAAGCATTGCGGGAAAATGCCATTTCCGGCAGTCCCGACCTCAACGGCAAGCTCGGCGATGTCATGCTCGCCGCGCCCGACATCGACCTGAACGTTTTCCGTCAGCAAGTGGCGCGGCTTGATCCGTCGCATGTCTTCGTCCTCGTCGCCTCCAACGATCGCGCGCTTTCGCTTTCGCGTACGCTCGCGGGCGACCGGCAGCGCCTAGGCGCGCTCGACCCCAATAATCCCAGCGATCGCGCGGCGCTCGAAGACCTTGGCGTCAAGGCCTACGATCTTTCGCGCGAGTCGACGGGTCTGATCGGGCACGGCACCTATGCCGACGCACCCCAGGCCGTGCGCACGATTGGCGCGCAGATCACCGAACAGAGGCCGCAGGACGCCAACGTCCAGGCCGTGCTCGGCGAAAAACCCGTCGATTCAAAAATCATGGCCGTCCCGCTCGCGCCATTAGCCGAGCCAATCAGCCCCGCCGCGAATCCGCCGCCGAGCGCGGTTTCGCAGCGATAACCGGGGCAGCCCTCCGGCCTCATCCATGGCCGGGGCCCGCGCCGGTTCGCGCGCATCCTCACCGCATGGAAACATGCACTGGACAAGCAATTGCTGACTATCAATAAGTTGAAGTAGGTCCTTAAAGAAGCCTGTAATGGCGGCGCTTGAAGAGTTTGAATCCGCTTCCCTTAGTGGACGGTCCCAGGCGTTATGCCCCGCTTCCACTATTCGCACCAGAGTCGGCCAACGCACGCCATCCCCAGGCTGTTTCGTATCCGTCCTCTTGGATTCGCGAACCGGAAAATGTTTTCGTTCCGTTCCAATCCTGCCTTGTTCATGGCATAAGCAGCCGCCAACTCGAATCACCTCGAATCACAAGGACAGGCCGGCGCATGGCAAGGAATGGCGATCTTTTCGGCAATGCAGCACGCAAGGAGCCGCCCGCTCGACCGGGCCGGCAATCCGCGGCGTCGCAAAACGGCGGGTCGCCAAACTACGAAACGTCCGGCGAGCTGGGCTATACCGCCGCTTCCATCGAGGTGCTGGAGGGGCTGGAGCCGGTCCGGCGGCGGCCGGGCATGTACATCGGCGGCACCGGCGAGGCCGCACTCCATCATCTTTTCGCGGAAGTCCTCGACAACGCGATGGACGAGGCTGTTGCCGGCCACGCCTCCTTCATCGATGTCCGCCTCGAGGCCTCGGGTTTTCTCACCGTGATCGACAATGGGCGCGGCTTTCCGGTCGATCCGCATAAGAAATTTCCGAAGAAATCGGCGCTCGAAGTCGTCATGACCATGCTGCATGCGGGCGGCAAATTCGATCAGAAATCCTATCAGACCTCGGGCGGCTTGCATGGGGTCGGCATTTCCGTCGTCAACGCGCTTTCGGAACGCCTCGAAGTGGAAGTCGCGCGGGGCCAGACGCTCTACCGGCAGATCTTCGAGCGGGGCCACCCAGTCACGCCCCTCGAAAAGCTCGGCAAGGTGCAAAACCGGCGCGGCTCGAGCGTGCGGTTCAGGCCCGACGAAAAGATTTTCGGCAAGGGCGCGAATTTCAAGCCGGAGCGCTTGTTCAAAATGGCCCGCGCGAAAGCCTATCTCTTCGGCGGCGTCGAGATCCGCTGGCATTGCGCGCCGGAATGGATCGGCCCGAATGCCGGGATTCCGCCCGAGGCTGTTTTCCGCTTTCCCGGCGGCCTCAAGGATTGCCTACTCCAGGATATCGAGGGCAAGGACCTCGTTACCGACCAGATTTTCGCGGGCAAGATTGAAAGACACGGCGGCCACGGATCGCTCGAATGGGCGATGGCGTGGCTCGCCTTCGACGACGGCTTCGTGCATTCCTATTGCAACACCATTCCCACCCCTGACGGCGGCACCCATGAAACCGGTCTTCGCGCCGCGCTGGCGCGCGGCCTTAAGGATCACGCCGAGCGCATCGGCCTGGCAAAGAAGGCGGCCCCGGTGACCGGCGACGACATCATGGCGTCCTGCGCCGCGATGGTTTCGGTCTTCCTTCGCGAGCCGGAGTTTCAGGGCCAAAACAAGGGGCGCCTCTTGAGCAGTGAAGCCGCGCGGATCGTCGAAGGAACCTTGCGCGATGCCTTCGATCATTGGCTCGCGGCCTCCCCTTCGCACGCCGCGAAGCTGCTCGACTGGACGATCGAGCGCGCTGAGGAAAGACTGCGCCGGCGCGTTGAGAAAGATGTTGCGCGCAAGACCGCGACACGCAAGCTCAGGCTTCCGGGAAAACTCGCGGATTGCGCGAATAATTCATCGCAAGGATCGGAACTCTTTATAGTCGAAGGCGATTCCGCCGGCGGCTCCGCCAAGCAGGCGCGCGATCGCGCCAGTCAGGCGGTCCTGCCGTTGCGCGGCAAAATTCTGAACGTCGCCAGCGCCACCCGCGACAAGCTTGCCGCCAATCAGCAGCTCAACGATCTTGTCCAGGCGCTCGGGTGTGGCACCGGAGCGCATTACAAGGAACAAGACCTTCGGTATGAAAAGATCATCGTCATGACCGACGCCGATGTCGATGGCGCCCATATCGCTTCCCTGCTCATCACCTTTTTCTTTCGCCAGATGCCGAAACTCGTCGAGGCCGGACACCTTTATCTGGCGGTTCCACCGCTCTACCGGCTGACCCAGGGCGGCAAACAAGTCTATGCCCGCGACGAAGCGCATCGCGATCTATTGATCGCCAAGACGCTCACCGGCAACGCCAAGATAGAAATTAGCCGTTTTAAAGGGTTAGGAGAAATGCTCCCGGCACAACTTAAAGAAACGACGATGGATCCCAAACGGCGCGGCCTGCTCCGCGTAGTCATTCTTGCCGAGGACCGGGAGGGCACGTCGAACGCGGTCGAGCGTTTGATGGGCAACAGGCCGGAGGCGCGCTTCGCTTTCATCCAGGAGCGCGCGGCTTTTGCCACCGCCGCCGAACTCGTCGTGGTTTGAAGTACGCGCTTGAGAAGACCGGTCAGGGAATGGAAGTTGGCTCGGCGAAAGATGCGAAGGTGGCCGGCGGCAAATGGCGTTTCGAGGAGGCCACTCCTATAACCATTTGCGCGCCGGCCAACCCTACGGACCCAGGAGATGCGGCGGACCCGAGCACTCCGCAGGGTATCTTAGTTCATCGCCGAATACGCATCACGATACGCACGGCCACGGGCGAGGCTTTCTTTGATGGAGCCTGCTTCGCGCCGCCAGATAAAATCACGTCCGGCGTGGCTAGTTAACCCGCGACCG
>DASYNQ010000433.1:0-2921 GCA_036008425.1 Methylocella sp.
CTGTGCCTGCCGGATGAGGCGGCGAAGGAGACCGTTGCGCTGATCGACGGCATGGGTGCCACCGCGCCCAAGATTCTCGACGCCTCGACGGCCTTTCGTGTTGCCCCCGATTGGGCCTACGGCTTTGCCGAACTCGCACCCGATCAAGCGGACAAGATTCGACAAGCGCGCAAGGTCTCAAATCCCGGCTGCTATCCGACCGGTGCGATTGCGCTGATCCGGCCGCTCGTCGATGCCGGCCTCATGCCTGCGGATTATCCCGTCACCGCCAACGCGGTCAGCGGCTATTCCGGAGGCGGCAAGTCGATGATTGCAAGTTTTGAGGACGGCAGCCCGCCAGCCTTCGAGCTCTATGGCCTTGGCTTCGAACACAAGCACTTGCCGGAAATGCAGCTTTATTCGAAGCTCACACATCGTCCGATTTTCGTGCCTTCGGTGGGTAACTTCCGGCAGGGCATGCTGGTCTCGGTGCCGTTGCAGCTCGATACGCTTCCAGGCAAGCCGCGCGGAGCCGACCTGCATGACGCCTTGAGCAAGCGCTATGCGGGCAGCCGTTATGTTTCGGTGATGCCGCTTGAAAATGCGGCGGCCAAAAGCGGCAAGATCGAGCCCGAGGCGCTCAACGAGACCAACCTGCTTGAGCTTTATGTTTTTGCCAGCGACCAATACCGTCAAGCGGTGCTGGTGGCGCGCCTCGACAATCTCGGCAAGGGCGCTTCCGGAGCCGCGGTGCAAAACATGCGGCTGATGCTGGGCCTTGCCGATACATAAAGCTGAAGCCGGCAAGGATTACGGTGGCAATATCACCGTAATTCGCAAGTGCTTCATTTTGAGATTTTTGAACGGCCCATTGCGATATGGTGGCCGCAGTAATTTTGCTCAAACGGAGTTTCGTTTAAGCTCACTGCCAACCTTTGGAGGGCGCAATGGGTTTGAGGCTCGGGCTTGGCTACCGCGGCCAGAATTTGGGCAGTTTTTCGAATTGCTCCTGTCACTCGCGGCGTGATGTTCTCAAGGGTCTAGGAGCAATTGGCGCTACCGCGGCGCTCTGGCCCGCCGCGGCCGCCGGGCAGGTCGCTAGCCCAGCGGTCCGCACCGTCGACGTGCATCATCACCTCTATCCGCCGCATTACCGTACCGAAACATACGAGCGTTTCGCTGCGCAGGCCGGGCCAGCCGTTGCACAAATCTCCTTGAGGTGGACACCCGAAGGCGCACTCGAGAAGATGGATCAGGCAGGCGTGGCGACCGCCATCAATTCGGTATCGACACCCGGCGTTTGGTTCGACGATGGCGAGGCTGGACGCGCCCTGTCGCGTGAGTGCAATGAATACGGCGCCAATTTGATGCGGGACTTCCCAGGCCGCTTCGGCATGTTCGCCGCAATTCCGTTGCCCGACACCGAAGGCAGTTTGAGTGAAGTCGCGTACGCCCTCGACGTGCTCAAGCTTGATGGTGTCGGCGTGCTGAGCAGCTACGCCGGAAAATTCCTCGGCGACCCGAAATTCAGCCCGGTGTTTGATGAACTTAATCGGCGCAAAGCCGTCGTTTTCGTTCATCCGACTTTATGTTGCGGCAATCCAGTTCCCGATCTCGGCGGGACGATCCTCGAAGCCCCGATGGATACGACGAGAACGATCACGAGCCTGTTGATCAACGGGACGTTCGCGCGCTATCTGGATATCCGCTTCATTTTTGCCCATGGCGGGGGCGTGGTGACGCAGGTGTTCAATCGGATTGCTTCCGCCGTCGAGCGCATGAAGCCCGAGGACCGGGCAATCAAGGTGCCAAAGGGTGCGGCCTACGAATTGCAGCGGCAATACTATGATCTCGCCAGCGTCGGATTTAATCCGGCCGCGATCACCGCCCTTCGCAAGCTGTTTCCGATTTCGCAATTGCTCTACGGGTCGGACGAGCCGTTCAACTCCACAGTGGCTATAAACAAATCAGAGCAAATGCTGGACTTCTCGCCAGCCGAGTTGCAAGCGATCCAACGAGACAACGCGTCGCGCCTGCTACCGCGTCTTAAAACCTAGCCAGCAGCCCGTGTATGCCATGTCTGAATTACGGAATTACCAATTACGGTGACCATTACGCAAATACGGTGACAGTGCACTTAATTGACTGTTTCCGACGGAACTAAAAAGTCACTGTGAGAATTGCAGGCCAGCCGGGAACATGCGGTTGATGTTGGGGCTTGCTGAGGCGTACGAAAGGGCCAAGTCCATGGACGAGGCCACGCTGCAATTTTATCGCCGTAACGCGGCGTCTTATGCCGCCTGGGCGAAGGCGCCGTCGACGCGGCTGATCAGCTTCCTCGAGATGTTGCCGCAACGTGGCTCGATCCTCGAACTTGGCTGCGGCGCCGGCAATCACGCCGCCGAAATGCTGGCTCGCGGCTTTACGGTGCGCGCGAGTGATGGCTCGCCGGAAATGGCGGAAGAAGCCTCGCGCAAGCTCAAGCACCCGGTCGAGGTGATGCGATTCGATGAACTCGATGCGCACGAAGCCTATGACGGCGTGTGGGCGAGCGCCTGTCTTCTGCACGTGCCGAGGGATGAACTCGGCGGAATCCTCGCGCGAATCCATCGCGCGCTCAAAAGCGACGGCGTGTTCTACGCAAGCTACAAGATCGGCGAGAGCGATGGCCGCGACTCCCTCGGCCGCTACTACAATTATCCTTCAGCGGATTGGCTGAAGACGACCTACGCGGCTGCCGGAACCTGGCAGGCCATCAAATCCGACACCAGCGAGATCAAGAGTTTCGACGAGACGCCGGCCACCATGTTGCACCTTGTCGTGCGCAAGACTTGATGAGGGCCGATAGCGGGCGAGGGCGCCGGTCATACCTTGACCCGAGACAAAACGCTTTCCGGGAACAAATCTTCCGGCGCGAGGCGGCGGTGACAGACGCCTTGCTC
>DASYNQ010000434.1:0-5659 GCA_036008425.1 Methylocella sp.
TGACCGGCACGCCGCAAGCCTGGCGTCCGCCTGGCTCGACCTTGGCCGCCAATGCGCGGCCTCCGGCGACCGGCGATTACGAGGCCTGGACGCCGGAAGGCTGATGTGGTGCCTTGCCATGGCTGGGCGAGCCCGCCTCTACGAGGCGAACATCACTTGGACAGGCGACCGGGGGCAGGGCACTTCGGCTTATACGGCTTACGGTCGCGACCTTGTGGTGCGCGCGGCGGGAAAACCAGATCTCCCGATGTCCGCGGACCCGGCGTTTCTGGGGAACCCCGCGCGGCACAATCCAGAGGACTTGCTTGTCGCGGCAATTTCCTCATGCCACATGCTTTGGTATTTGCATCTTTGCGCCGAGGCCGGGATTATCGTCCGGGCCATGAAGATCGCCCGTCCGGCCGCTTGATCGAATCTCAGGAGAGCGGGGGACATTTCGAGTCTCCTTTTGCGGCCAAAGGTGACGGTTGAGTCCGGCGACCTTCAAGAGGTGCTGCGCCTCCACCAGGACGCGCATAAGAAATGCTTCATCGCCAATTCCGTCAATTTCCCGGTTCTTCTTGAACCCGCGGTCCCAGCATACCTCGAAGGCATAGGCCCTTTTGGCCAGCTTTTGTGGCGCTCTCGCAACGTGTTAGACAAGTGCCGCGCAGGCGCGAAAATGCCGGGCATGAGGGGAGGCGCAAAATCGCCGCTTTTATGTCTCGATGTCCACGTCCGGAATTCTCCGGAATTCTAATGTGGCGTCCGAATTGTTCATGATCGAAGCTTTGATGCAATTCTATCTAGCCCGATTGGGTCATTTGGCTGGCTTCCTTGTCACTTCGATGGTGATGGTCGCGGGCCCGGCGCGCGCCGACAAGATCAAGCATCCGGTCGCGGTCTTTGCCGGCTTGGACAAGATCACCGGACGCACGATTGCTTTTCAAGCGGCGGCCGGCGAAACCGTGCAATTCGGTTCGCTCCAGATCACCGAACGTGCCTGTTACACGCGCCCCGCCACGGAGGCGCCGCAGACGACCACTTTCGTCGAGGTCGACGAGGTCGATGCGGCCAACCAATACAAGCGGATCTTTTCTGGTTGGATGTTCGCGGCGAGCCCGGGACTGCACGGCATCGAGCATCCGATTTATGACATCTGGCTGACCGGCTGCGAAGGCGGCGAGGCACTTAACGCGAGACCCGAGGCGCCAGCGGAGGTGGCGCCGGTGCCGCCGGAAAGTCCCCAAAACCCGGCCCAAAAGCCATCCCGTCGGCCACGCCGGGGTCAGCCAAGCGAATATCGCGCTCCGGCAAGCGATGAGCAGACTAGCGAGTCGCCGCAGGGACAGTTGGGGGAGCCTCCGCCCCTCGGCCCGCCAATTGAAGTCGGGCGGCCGCCGGGTTTCATTCCGGCCCCACAAGGCAACCGGCGCCCGCCGGTCCAACGATATTATCCGGCCGATCCTGGTGCGGTGCCTGATCCTTCCAGCGGCGACGGATACTGAGTCGAAAGCAAAGCGGCGCGCAACTATGGGAAAACGAATTTTGTAACCGCGACATCGTTTGTGTTGTCGTTCACCACCGCCAAGCGATCGACGTCGTTGTTTGGATGTCCTTGCCCCTCCTCCGACCGCCCTGATTGTGATGGATGTTGTATTCGCCGATGAAATGGCCGGTCTTCGCGAATTCCACGATTTCGCTCGGATGGGCGGGATCCGGGTTGGTCGCCTCGCCATTGCTGGTCAGGAGATGTCCGTTCGGTGCCAGAGCCAGTGCCAAGGGACCAAGCAGGTGAGGGTCAGTGAAGACGAGTTTGCCGGTTCCTGACGATGGACCGGCGGTGCCGGCGTGCGGAATCTTGAAAATCGCATTGTCGGCCGTCGAGGCGACGTAGAGAACATCCGCCCCGTTGTCGTAAAAGAGTCCGGCTGGACCCGACACGAGCGCGGCAGGGTCCGTACTATGCTTGTATCCCGAGGCGATCAGTAATGTTGACGGTCTCGCTGTCCGGCGACACGTCAATTCGAGTCACGGTGCCATTCAACATATTCGACACGAAGACCTTGGCATGGTCAAAATCGTCACTCCGGCCGGAAATCCCCGGAGCACAAAGGCGACGCAATAGGGATTGAGGTCGCCGTTCGCGGGGATCGTCGGCGAGACAAGGATCCGGGGAATAATGCGTTTTCCGTCGCCGGAATCGGCCCATGCTCGCAGCGGGACCAATGCCATTGTCGCCCCGAACAGGGCGTAACACGCGAAACGCGTGAAGTTTCTTTTGCGTGCCGGAGCGGGGTAAATTGCCTTATCGAGGCAGAGCTCTCTTTGCTTCATTTTTTCCTCCGTTGGCAGCCGCCCTCGCGGCGGTATACCTCGCAGCTGGCGGGTGAAGCGTCTCGTGCGGAAGGGCGCAAAAAGGGCCGGCAAAGTTTGACCCTTTGCCGGCCCGATCAATTTGCACGGTCACCGGCTTCCCAGCCTGTCCCGCGCGGGACGCTTCCGTCTGGCGGTTACCGGTCTTCGTCCGGCTTTACAAACCGCACGAAGCCGTTGACTTTCGTGCCATCGGAGAAGAATCCGACGATATCGCCCTCGTCGTTGACGCCATTGATGATGGTCCCCGATACGGCGAACGCGGGAGTCTGGCTCGAACCAGGGGCGTTGAAGGAATCGAAATCGCTTCCATCAAAAACGAAGCCATGTGTTTTGCCCGCCGGTCCCACATAAGAGCCGACAATGAAGTTGTTGCTACAACCGAGGGCTTGTGTGCTCTTGGCGCGCGGCCCGTTCTCGATTCTGACTTCGAAGGAGTTTAACTTGCCCCCAAGCGGGCCGAAAAAGCCGTGGTCATTGCCGTTGGCATCAACCCAGAATCCGCAGACCTGATGCTTGTCGTTGATGCCGCTCGCCTGTGTCGCGACCGCGCCATTAAAGAGCGTGGGGGGAATTTCAGTGAATTGCAGCGGGTTGCTGTCAAGGCTAACAATGAAACCGTGGGTGTGGCCGGCGCTATCGGTCCAGAATCCGGCGGCCTCATCGAAGTCATTGACGCCGAGAAGGTTCTGGTTGCCTCGGCGTCCCCGCGAAGTTCTCGACCGAATAGTGCGTGTTCGGCACTAGAACGTACCCATTGTTGACGACAACGGTGCCGTCCCCAAAATAGCCGGCGATGATTTTGTTGTCACTAATGCCGAGCAGCTGATTGAAGTTGGGATCGCCGGGATTGTTGAGCTTGAAAAAAACGCCCTTATTGTCGAGCTCGGCATTTGCCACTCCCGGAACAGTGATAAATGCCGCTGCCGCCCCGAGCAGGGCGTAGCAAGCGACGCGCTTTAAGTTTCTTTTTCGTGCCGGAGTGGGGTAAATTGCCTTATCGGGGCATTCGCGTTCTCTCTGGTTCATTTTTTCCTCCGTTGGCGCTTGGCGCTGTCCGCGCAGTGGAATACGTCGCAGTTGCTAGACGAGGCGCATCGCGTGCAAGGACGCAACACCGCATCCTTGATCGCATTACAGGCGCAAGATGACAGCGCAATGAAGACACATGCGTCATGGTTGACCCAATAGCGCTAAAGCTCGTAGCGCCAATGAAATCAACATTTGCAGCGAGAGAGGCTGTTCCTTTTTTAAGAAGGAATTACCCTTATATCACGATTGAATACGGTGATCCAGGTTAAAATCTCACGAGTTGTTAGTAGAAAATATGAGATTTCAGCTAATGTTCTGTATCATTTTTTTGAGTAGCCGGCGTGCGAACCCCGACAAGGAGCCGTTACATTCAGCTTCATCTTATTGCCCGATCTAATGTTCGATAAGAACAGCTCAAGGCAGGTTCCGGCGAAGCAATTGGCAGCGGCGTCCTTTCCGTGATCGTTCGAAACCTCTTGCTTTCGAGGAGGTTCGCGCCATTTTCATTTTGCCGGCCCGCGCGGCGAGCATGAGCCAGCCTTACAAAACTTTCATACGAACGAAATGGCGCTGTAAGCTGGGCGTCCCCATGTTGATGGCCGAAGACGGTGCGCCGTCGTTAATTTTTGCAATGGAGTAGTCAATGGCTCATGTCCACTCTCCCCGGCCCGCTACCCTGGGTTCGCCACCGTTGGTCGTGCATCGGCGCCACGAGATCCGTGCCGCGCTGCTTGCGACCGTGGCCGCCCTGGCCTTGGCCTGCATGACCGATGGCGGTTTCGGTCAGGCGCATGCCGACGCGCTTCAGAGCCAAGTGTCTCCCGTCGTTTCTCCGGTCACTTTCGCCGACGTGGTCGACCATGTGCGCGGCGCGGTCGTGTCCGTCAAGGTGAAGACTACAGAGACGGCCGATTCTAGCGACGAGCTCGAAATACCGCATATCGCGCCGGGCGATCCACTCGAGCGCTTCTTTAAACATTTCGGCGAGGAAGGAACGCCGCACGATCATCATCTCAAGCCGCACCTCACCCAAGCGCAAGGCTCGGGGTTCATTATCTCCGCGGATGGCTATGTTGTCACGAACCATCACGTGGTCGAGAACGCCACCGAGGTCGCCGTGGCCTTGGACGACGGCAAAACCGTGCCGGCAACGATCGTCGGAACCGACAAGAAAACCGATCTCGCTCTCTTGAAGATCAAGCAGGGCGGTCCCTACCAGCACGTGGACTTCGCCACCGCCACGCCACGGGTGGGCGACTGGGTGATCGCGGTCGGCAATCCGTTCGGATTAGGGGGAACGGTTACGGCGGGCATCATTTCGGCGCGCGGGCGCGACATTGGCGCCGGGCCCTACGATGACTTCCTGCAAATCGATGCGCCGGTCAACCGAGGCAATTCGGGCGGTCCCACTTTCAATACCCAAGGTCAAGTGGTCGGCGTCAATACGGCGATTTTCTCGCCTTCGGGAGGAAGTGTCGGCATTGGTTTTGCCATTCCCGCCGAGACCGCACAAACCGTCATCGCGGCGCTGAAAGACAAAGGCGTGGTCGCGCGCGGTTGGATTGGCGTCCAGATTCAGCCGGTGACCCAGGAAGTCGCCGACAGTCTCGGCCTGAAATCCGCCAAAGGTGCTCTCGTCGCGGAGACTCAGCCGAATTCTCCGGCGAGCGCGGCCGGACTTAAATCCGGCGATGTGATCCTCGGCATTGACGGTGGCCGGATCGACGGTCCGCGTGACCTCGCGCGCAAGGTGGCGGCCCTCGGCCCCGGGAAAAAAACCGATTTGATCTATTGGCACGATGGATCGGAGAAAACCGCGTCGGTAAAGCTCGGCTCTTTGCCGGACGACAAGGAAGCGCGGGTAACTCCGGGCATGAGCCAGGACAATAATGCGTTTAGCGGCCTCGGACTCGTGCTCGCCCCTGCCTCCAGCGTCGAAGGAGCGGGAAGCCACGGCGTGGTCATATCCGACATCGATCCCGATGGCGTGGCCGCGCAGAAGGGGTTGCAGATCGGCGACGTCATTCTTGAGGCGGGCGGCCATGCGGTCAACCAGCCGGCGGACATCAGCGCGGTGCTAGCCGAGGCCAAAAAGGACAATCGCAAGGCCGTCCTTTTGCGGGTCAAGGGTAGCGAAGGCACCCATTTCGTCGCGATCGCGGTCAAACCAGCTTCCTGAGCCTCACGTCCCCGAGGCTTTATGGGCCGGCACCGCGCCCCCCGTTGCGGCGCCGGCTTCAGGAGGCGACAGGCCGGAAGGCAACTTCCGGCC
>DASYNQ010000435.1:0-6933 GCA_036008425.1 Methylocella sp.
CGCCAGGCCGTCTCGTCGGCGACGCCGAATTCGAGCATTTGCTGCCCCCCCATTGCGATCATGTCTAGCGCTTCGGTGATGACATCGCCTTCGACGCAGCCGCCGGAGACCGACCCAAGGAAATTCCCCTTCGAGTCGATGACGAGATGGCTCCCGACCGGGCGCGGCGCGGACCCCCAAGTTTCTACCACGGTCGCCAGGGCGACATCGCGCCCCGCCTCTTTCCATTCCTGCGCCTTGCGGAGAATGTCGCTGTCGGATGCAAGCATTGGAAGGATGTGCCTTATGTTTTTGGACGGGGAGATCAAGAGTGGAAGAATGCCGCTTTTCCAGCGTTTTCCCTTTTGGTGATATAGTGATCGGGTGCAAGAAATGCCGTACAAATCGCCGGCTGGATCGTCGCGCCCGTCGCGAGGGCGTGACCGTTAACACAGCAGGGGTCGCCAACGAGACCGAGGCACAGCACGGACGCCGCGCTTGAACCGAATAGCTTGCCGAACCAGCCTTTCAGAAGCGCGGCGATCGCGCCGAGGATCTTGTTGAGCGAGCCCGCGCCATGTGGCGTTCCGGCGGCCACTTCCACTGCTTGTGGCTTGCCGACGATGGCGCCGAATTTTACGAAAAAGTCGCCGGCGAGCTTATTTGCGGTACTGTCTATGAGGCGGCCGCCAAGTTGAGCCAGCCTGCCGCCGACATCGGCCTTTGCCGTATATTCCAGGATTGTTGCATTGCCGTCGGGCGTTAGCCTGACGTTGGCGCCACCTTTGGCGAAACCAGCCCCGCCGGAGCCTTCGCCGGTGATCCTATAGCCATTCGGGGGATCGAGATCGGAAAGGGTGATCAAGCCTTTGAAGGACGCTTTCACCGGCCCGACCTTCAACGTCACAGTTGCTCGCGTCTGCGTATCGGAAAGTTTTTCGATGGTTTCACAACCCGGGATGCATTGCCTCAACACTTCGGCGTCGTTCAGCGCGGCATAGACTTCTTCGCGCGTTGCCTCGATCCTTTGAGTACCAGTCATCTCCATGGCGTTGCTCCTATTCCTTGACGGCAATCTGCCGTGGTTCAGATCGATGCCCACGCCGCCTCGCCTCAATCACTTCAGCCAGGATCGAAAGCGCGATTTCATCGGGCGTGATTGCCCCT
This sequence comes from Methylocella sp., assembly GCA_036008425.1. Classification (GTDB taxonomy): domain Bacteria; phylum Pseudomonadota; class Alphaproteobacteria; order Rhizobiales; family Beijerinckiaceae; genus Methylocapsa. The sequence continues at coordinate 1,147 of DASYNQ010000435.1, forward strand.
ATATCGAGACCGGCGGGAGCCTTGAAAGCGCCGATCCGTCCGGGATCGACGCCAGCTTCCACCAATTCCTTGCGCAACGCCTCGGCCTTTTTGCGCGAGCCGACGAAGGAAACATAAGCCGATCGCGGTTTGAGCGCCGCTTTGAGCGCCGCACTATCCCCCTTGCCTTGGGTCGCGACGACGATGTAACCGTTGCCGCCATAGTCGTTCGGCGGCTCGAAACCATCAGCGAGAAGATCGACTTCGCCAAACGCGGAATGGTCGCTCGCCGGCGCACAGACGATCACGAAGAAGCCAAACTGGCGGGCGAGCTCGGCCAGTGCGACGCCGACCGGCGAGCTACCGAAGATGACGAGTTGCGACCGTGGCAGAACCGGTTCGACGAAAATGTCCATCGTGCCGCGGCTGGGACACATGTTCTTGGCGAATTCTATCCCCTCGCGCGCCTCGCCCGCCGTGACGCCAAGCTGGTCGAGGAGTTCCTTCGGTTGCACGCTGATGAGTCGCGGCTCGCCGTCCTTGATGGCATCGCGGGCGGCGCGCAGGACGGCGCCGCGGGCACAACCGCCACCGATCCAGCCGGCCGAGATGGTGCCATCGGGACGGATGATTGCCTTGGCGCCGGCCTTCGCGGCGGTCGCCGCGACAGTGCGCACCACGGTTGCAAGGGCGAAGGGTTCACCTTTCGCCTTCATATCGTTGACAAGCTCCAGAACATCGGCCCTGCCCATGGTTACAACCTCGCGAGATAGGGTTCGAGTGCGACGAGACTTTCGAGGTTGTGCGCGGGTGCGAAGAGATCGACGAAAGGCAACGCCGCTTTCATGCCGCGCGCTTCGGGCGCATAGTCCTGCCAGCCGAGCATCGGGTTCAGCCACGCGATGCGGCGGCAGCGCCGGCGCAGCTGACGCATTTCGGCACCGAGCTGAGCCGGCTCTCCAGTGTCGTAGCCGTCCGAGACGATCACGACGGCGGTTCGCGAATGGATCACGCGGCGTGCGTGCCAGCGGTTGAAGGTGGCAAGGCTGTCGCCGATCCGCGTGCCGCCGCCGATACCGGTCGCTATAAGCGAGAGACGCTCGACCGCACGTATCACATCTCTCTCGCGCAGCGCCGGCGATATATGGGTGAGGCGGGTGTGGAAGACGAAGGCCTCGGCCTCGAAAAACGTGTTCAGGACACCTTGCATGAAGCGCAGGAACACCGGCGCGTAGAGGCTCATGGAGCCGGAGGCATCAAGCAGAACGACAAGCTTCAGCGGCTTATCTTTGCGTTTCTTGTGGAGGAGTTCGATCGGTGTGCCGCCATGGGGGATGCTGTGGTGGATCGTGCGCCGGAAGTCGAGGCGCCCGCGCGAGCGATGGGCACAGCAACGCCGGGTCAAGCGGACCCGCATGGAACGCGCCAGCCGTTCGGCCAAGGCATAGGCCGCTTGGATCTCGGCGGGGTCGGTCATGTGGCGAAAATCGGTCTTGGCAAAGCTCTCCGCGGAGGAGGCGCCTTCGTGACGGCCGCGCCCGGCCGCCACAGCCGACTCGTCGCCCACACGCTCGACACGGTCCGGTTCGCGGGCGGTTCCGAGAGGATCACTGGCTCCGGCGGATTGGCCCGGCACCGCCCGACGATGACGCGCCGGACCGCTGGCGCGTAGCGCCGACTTGACGCCTCGGCCGAGCCAAAAGGCGGCGAAGATTTCGTCGAACTTATCCCAGTCGGAGCGGCGGCCGCAGAACAGGGCCCGGAAGGCCGGGCGCAAGCGCGTGTCGCGTTTCGCGATGGGATCGGCGAGAAGCGCAAGGGCGTCCCGGGTCTCTGCGAGCCCCATCGCGAAGCCATTGTCGCGCAGGACTCGGACGAAAGCGACGAGCCGTTGGCGTATCGCTTCGCCAGCATGTCTTCGGTCGCAAGTCAGGGACCCCAATGCGGCCATGGCTCAAGCCACCTTGCCTAGAAGCCGGTCGCTGACCTCGCGCGACATTCTGGCTTTGTCCTCAGCAGTCTTCACGACGCACATGAGAGTCTCGTACACGGCTTCGGGATCCTCGGGCAGCCGCCGGACTCCCAAGCCGACAAGCGCCGCCGCCCAATCGAGCGTTTCGGCGACGCCCGGCGTCTTGCGCAAATCTTCCTTGCGAACCGACTTGACCATGGTAGCGATCTGCAGCGCCAGTGCCGCGTCGATATTGGGAAGGTGCGCCAGAAGGATGCGCGCCTCACGGTCGACGTCGGGAAAGTCGACGTAGTGATAGAGACAGCGCCGGCGTAAGGCATCGGACAGTTCGCGCGTGCCATTCGAAGTCAATACCACGCGCGGAACCGAGATAGCGGTCATCGTCCCGAGCTCGGGAATGGAGATCTGGAAGTCGGACAGGAGTTCAAACAGAAAGGCTTCGAATTCCTCATCAGCGCGATCGATTTCATCGATCAGCAAGACCGGCGGCCGCTGTTGCCTGATCGCCGCTAGGAGCGGTCGCTCGAGCAGATAGCGTTCGGAGAAGATGTGCTCCTCGATATTGTCAGGATCGTCCCCCTCGCGCGCCTTGATAGCCAGCAATTGGCGCTGGTAATTCCATTCGAAAAGAGCTGCATTCTGATCGAGGCCCTCGTAGCACTGAAGGCGAATGAGCTTCGTATGATGTGCGCTGGCCAGCGCCCGCGCGACTTCAGTCTTGCCGACTCCCGCTTCGCCTTCCAGCAAGAGCGGGCGGCGCAGCATATCCATCAGCCAGAGCGCGGTCGTAAGATCGCGATCGGCAATGTAACCGCTGGCAGCAAGCCGCTCGGCGATCCATTCTCGTGATGCTGCGTCGGTCATCGATCTTCACCCGAAGGATGGAGACGGCGACGCGGGCCGCCGAAGCGACAGGAAGAACGCAAATGAAACAGCATCGGGACGACGGGCTTTCGGCCTTCCACAGCGGTTCCCGATCAATTGGTTCACTTGGTCGAAAGGCGCCGCTCGGAACAGAAAAGTTGGAGCAGGTACTTGTCGAATAAATCGATCAGCTTTTTCGGGGCCTGCTCTAATATCCAAAACCTTGGCACCCAATCGTCAAAAGAAAGCGGCGCCCGATTCACCTCACGCGTGCAGCCCCAGCCGCTCCGCCACGGTCCAGAGACGCCACCCGTCATGGGGCATTTGAATGTGCCCGGCATCAAGGAAAGCAAAAGCATCGTTGACCGCATTGGAGAAGCAGGGGACGCCGCCAACATTTGGGCTTTCCCCGACGCCCTTGGCACCGATCGGATGGTGCGGCGACGGCGTGACAGTAAAGTCGGTTTCCCACTTCGGGGTTTCAACGGCGGTCGGAAGGAAGAAATCCATGAACGAGGCGCCCATGACGTTTCCCTGCGCGTCGTAACTGATCTCCTGGCCCATCGCGATGGCGAAAGCTTCGGTGAGGCCACCGTGAACCTGCCCCTCGATGATCATGGGATTGATGCGCGTGCCGCAATCGTCAAGCGCGTAGAACCGCCGCGTCTTGGCCACGCCGGTATCTATGTCAATGTCCATGACACAGAAATAGGCGCCGAACGGATAGGTCATATTGGGCGGATCGTAATAATTGACCGCTTCGAGGCCCGGCTCCAAGCCAGGCGGCAGATTATTATGCGCCGCCCACGCAATCTCTTTCATGGTCTTGAATTTTTCCGGCAAGCCTTTGACCGTGAACCGATCGACGTCCCATTCGAGGTCATATTCCGACACTTCGAGCAAATGCGCCGCGATCATCTGCGCCTTCGCCCTTATCTTACGCGCCGCCATCGCCGTCGCCGCCCCGGCGACCGGCGTCGAGCGCGAACCATAGGTGCCAAGACCGTAGGGGGCGGTATCCGTATCGCCTTCCTCTATGGTGATGTCGTCAGCCGGAATGCCGAGCTCTGTGGCGATGATCTGAGCGTAAGTCGTCTCGTGGGCCTGCCCCTGGCTTTTGGTGCCCATTCGCGCCACGATCGAACCCGTCGGATGGACGCGGATTTCGGCTGAATCGAACATCCCTACGCCGAGGATATCGCAATGGCGGGAGGGGCCGGCGCCAACGATTTCGGTGAAGAAGCAAACGCCGATGCCCATTAATTCGCGCGTTTCGCCACGGCGGAAGGCCTCTTGTCTCGCCTTCTGTTCGGCCCGCAAGGCCGGGTAGCCCACGGCGTCCAGCGCCTTTTGCAGGGCGACGTGATAATTGCCGCTGTCATATTCCCAGCCAAGTGCCGAGTGATATGGAAATTGCTCGGCCTTGATGAGGTTTTTCATCCGCAAGTCGACAGAATCCATGCCAAGCTTTTTGGCTAAAACTTCGATGGCACGCTCGATCGCATAGATTCCCTCCGTAACCCGCAGCGAGCAGCGATAGGCGACGCCGCCCGTCGCCTTGTTAGTATAGACGCCGTCGACTTCGAGATGCGCTACCGGTATGTCGTAGGAGCCGGTGCAGATGTTCACGAACCCTGCCGGCAGTTTCGACGGGTTGGCGCACGCATCGAAGGCACCATGATCGGCCAACATGTGAACGCGCATGGCCAGTATCTTGCCCTCCTTGGTCGCCGCCAATTCGGTCGCCATATGATAGTCGCGCGCGAAGGATGTCGTCGACAGATTCTCCATCCGGTCTTCAACCCATTTCACGGGAACGCCGAGCACGATCGAGGCGACGATCGCGCAGACATAGCCAGGATAGACGCCGACCTTGTTGCCGAAGCCGCCGCCGATATCAGGGGCGATCACATGCACCTTATGTTCGGCTATCCCGGACAAGATCGATACGACTGTGCGAACGACATGGGGAGCCTGGAATGTGCCCCATACTGTCAATTCGCCTTTGACCTTGTCCATCGACGCGACGCATTGACAGGTCTCGAGCGGCGCGGGGTGCGTGCGTTGATAAACGAACAAATCTTTGGTGGTGACCTCGGCGGTCTTGAACACTTCATCGGTCGCCTGCTTGTCTCCAACCTGCCAATTGAAAATGTGGTTATAGTGTTTGCGTGGGCCATGCGCGCCGTTCATCTTGTCCTTGATGTCGTCGCGCAGGATCGGCGCATCCGGTGCCATCGCCTGAAACGGATCGACGACAACCGGAAGCGCCTCATATTCGACCTCCACGAGTTCGATCGCGTCGGCCGCGATGTAGCGGTCCTCCGCCACCACGAAAGCGATTTCCTGATTCTGGAAGAGGACCTTCTCATCGGCCAGCACCGCCGCGACATCGCCGGCGAGCGTTGGCATATAATGGAGTTTCAGCGGTTTGAGATCGGCCGCGGTCAAGACCGCCTTGACACCGGGGAGCGCCAAAGCTTTCGATGTATCGATGCTTTTGATGCGCGCATGCGCATGCGACGAACGAGCGAAATCGCCGAACAGCATGCCGGGAAGTTTGACATCGTCGACGTAATTGCCGCGGCCTTGGGTGAAGCGGATGTCTTCGACCCGTTTGCGCTTGCAGCCCAAGCCCTGAAGCTTCTCGGCGCGCTCGGCTTGAGTCGGGGCCATGTCATTCATTCGGCGGCCTCCTGGTAGGGCACGCCGTTGATCTTCGCGGCGGCATATTGAATGGACTTGACGATGTTCTGATAGCCGGTGCAGCGGCACAGATTGCCGGAAATGCCGGAGCGAATCTCATCTTCACTAGGGTTCGGATTTTCCTTCAGCAAGCGGTGCGCGCGCATGATCATGCCCGGCGTGCAATAGCCACATTGCAGACCATGCATTTGGCGAAAGCCTTCCTGCAGGGCGTGCAGGGTGCCGTCCGGCGCCGCCATGCCTTCGATCGTTAGGATTGCGGCGCC
>DASYNQ010000436.1:0-2915 GCA_036008425.1 Methylocella sp.
AAAACGACATTTCGATCGCATCCTCGTCGAGGGCGCGATGAAAGCCCTCCGAGTCATAGGCTCCAGCCCCTTCGTCGAGGAGACCCGATAGAAGCATCGCGGCGCCGGGCTTGCCGATCGGATCCTGCGTGGCGCCGCCCTTGAAAGCGAATTCGAGGGCGATGAGGGGAATTGCGTAGCCCTCGACGAGCCAAGCCTCGACGCCGCCTTTGGAGACGATCTTCTGGACAGTCGATGCGCGTGAGGGGGGGTCGGCGGCGGCAAGCGCGGTCATGTAGTTATCCAAAGACCAAGTATTTTAAGCAACGGTGCGCGCATAAACGAGTTCAGAGCGCGAGGGAGTCGATCATGTCCGCGCCTGTTGAGGCAGGGTAGGGTTCAGCCGGCAAGAGAAAGCCCGTCACACTTCGCCGCTTGTCGAGCCAGAGCGCAGCCTTTATGACCTCGTCAGGCGTGACCGCCTCGATCCGCTCGGGCCATTGCGCGACATCCTCAAGGCCGAGGCCCGCCGCGAGCGAGGCGCCATACCAGTGCGCCAGGGTCGCCTGATTATCCTGGGCGTAGACGGCTTCGGCGACAAGACGGGTTTTCGCGCGCCGCAATTCCGGCTCACTGACACCTTGCGTGGCGACGCGGGCGATCACCGCATCGATCGCGGCATCGATAGTCGCAAGGCCGACGCCCTTCGCCGGTACCGCGAAGACGTAGAAACGTGTGGCGTCGACTGCCGTGCCCTGATAATGCGCCGCAGCCGCAACCGCGAGCTTGCGGTCCATGACCAAGGTCTTGAACAATAGGCTCGTCTGGCCGCCGCCGAGCAGATGGGCGAGAACTTCCAGGGCTTCGGCCTCGCCGGGCGCGGCCGACCTATAGGATGGCACCAGAAAGACGCTTTGGTGCGTTGGCTGCTCCACCTTTTCGTCAAGGAGCGTCACGAGACGATGCGCGCGCGGCTCGGGTTCGCGTGGACGAAACCGCTTCGGCGGCTCGCCACGGGCGGGAACGAGACCGTAATATTTTTCCGCGAGGGCGATGACGTCCTTCGCGTCCACATCCCCGGCCACGACGAGAATCGCGTTTTCGGGGGTATAGAATCGATCATAATAGGCGAGCGCGTCGGCCTGTTCGAGGCCTTCGATCTCATGGCTCCAGCCGATGATCGGCTTGCCGTAGGGATGCTGCGTAAACAGCGCCGCCTGCACGGCTTCATTGAGCTGACTGGATGGGTCGGAATCGGTGCGCATCCGCCTTTCCTCGAGGACGACATCGCGCTCGGGCCCGACCACCTCGTCCGTAAGGATAAGGTTCTTCATCCGGTCGGCCTCATATTCCATGCAGACGCCTAAGTGCTCCTTGGCGACGCGCTGGAAATAGGCGGTATAGTCATTCGAGGTAAAGGCATTCTCCTGGCCTCCGAGATCCGCGACAAGCTCTGAAAATTTGCCTCGCGGATTGGCCTTGGTGCCCTTGAACATCAAATGTTCGAGGAAATGCGCGATGCCGGACTTGCCCGGCGGATCGTCGGCGGAGCCGTTGCGATACCAAACCATATGCGTCACGACAGGCGCGCGGCGATCTGGGATGACGACGATATACAGGCCATTTGCGAGCTTTGCTTGCGTAATCGCCGATCCCACCGGTTTGCCTTGCGCTTGCGCCGAAGGGCTTAGTAAGACTCTCTCTCGCGCCGCCGCGGGTTCACCAAAAGACATTCCAGCCATCGCTTTCAAAGGCGGCCCACCGCGGTCGCGGAAACGCGCGGGAATACCGGTTAGCCCTTCGCGGTCTCTCAAACGGGAAGGTTTGCCCAAATATAGGATGGAATTCCAAAAAACGGCAAAGTTTTATCCAGCCGTGCCAGTTGAGCAGCTTCTGACGCGTCCCCGGCGTCTGGATGCAATCCGCCCTTCAACGCAGCGGGGTCAATTGTCGACCGAGGTTTTGGGACGCTGCGACCGTATATAGGCTCCCGGATCGGCGGCGTCCGGCTTGTCTTTCGGCGCTTCGATGGTTGCCTTGGCGACCCCTGTCGCCTGTCTGTAGCCCGCAGGTGGCTCGGTCAGATATTTGCGCGGCGGCTCCGGTCCCGGCTGGACGGTATCCGAGTGAAACCCGGTCACAACGGACTTCAGAACTTTCCAAGGCGTATAGAGACAGAGTGGCGTCCCGGCGCCCGCCTCACATTCGTCGGGGGGGCCATCCGAGGGCAGAGGGCCGCGGCCTTGCTGTAACTCCGTCTGAGACATTTCGACCCGCGAATTTGGCGTCAATTGCGGCGCCGGCCTTCGCGAATCCAACGCCGCGCGGCGCTCCGAGGCAATATCGGGATCTTTTGGCCAAGCTGGGCCGCGTACCGCCCCTTTCGGCGGCGGAAGATCGGTGCGCGGCGGAACGACGATCGGCGCCCTGGCCCGGTAATCGATCGAGTCTTGCTCCTTGTCGAACTGCATGCCGACGAATCCGAGCACCGAATTGAACATATTGGTGTCTTCCTCCGCCCACGCCGGCGTCGCGCTGGAAAATCCCGCAATGGCCAGGAAAGCGGCCACGGCTGCCGCCAAGCCAAGCCTATGCCGGAACACCATATCGAAAACCGTAAAGTCTAGCCTCTTCATTCTCGAGACGCTCCGCAAAATTTTTGAGACGCTCCGCAATTCCGCGATGTCCAAAATCTTCACCCGATCCCTACCACTGTCATTTTATCCGCGTTGAGGGCTTTTTGGAGGCGGCTGGCGGGCAATAAAGCGTCATTGCCCGCAGGCGCGCTTGATCTCACGGGACTTGTTTGCACGGGCAAAGGAATCGCAAATCAGGAGCGCGACGCCGGCAACGATCGCGGCATCCGCCAGGTTAAAGACATACCACGAGAACGACCCGACATGAAAATGATAGAAATCGGCGACAAACCCATAGGC
>DASYNQ010000437.1:0-1915 GCA_036008425.1 Methylocella sp.
CGGCTCGTAGGCAATGATAATTTGTCCCGGCGGCGAATTTTCCGGAATCGAACCCGCCAGTTGCACGCCGACGATGGAGAAGGCGTCGCCCGCCTCGCGCTCGGCTTTCGTTTCGCCGACGCAAATGATCGCCGCGAGCCCGGCGCGGAACGCCCCCTTGGCCTTGGCGCGAACGGTCTTATCGGTTTCGTGGTGGCCGGCGCGGCGCTCCGAATGGCCAAGGATCACATAGCTCGCCCCGGCATCCTTGATCATTTCGGCGGAAATATCGCCGGTGAAGGCGCCGCTTGCCTCGGCATGGCAATCCTGGCCACCAACCCCTACTTGGGTGCCTTCGCATATCGCCGTAACGGCCATGAGCAAGGTCGCCGGGGGACAAACGACAACTTCCGCGTTTCCCGCGCCGCCCGCGGCCACGGCCTCGCAAATCGAGGCCGCTTCGGCGAGGCTTTTGCGCAAACCGTTCATCTTCCAATTGCCCGCGACGAGGGGGCGTGATCCGTGGCTCATGCGGAAAGTTTCCGTTTTTTTCGCGGAAAGCCGCGTTGCATGCGGGGCTTCATCTTTTTATAGTCCCCCGTCAATTTGTAAAAGCCCGGCGCCTGCCGGAAACCCCGTAAAGAGACCCCTTCACATGCTCCAATCAATGCGTGCCTCGGCACAAGGCTGGATCGGCCGCGTCGTCATGGCAATCCTGATGGGCCTGATCATCCTCAGTTTCGCGATCTGGGGCATCGGCGACATTTTCCGCGGTTTCGGCGCGAATAATCTCGCCCAGGTCGGCGGCGTCGCGATCGGCGCCGACACTTACCGCAACGCCTATCAGGCCCAATTGCAGAGTCTGCAGCGGGCCGAGCGCCGCAACATCACCAATGAGGAGGCGCACGAATATGGGCTTGACCGGCAGGTTCTTTCCCAACTCGTCAACGAGGCCGCGCTCGATGACCAGGCCCGCGGGCTAGGGCTTGCGATCAGCGACGAGGACATCAAAAAGACGATCGTGAACGACGACAATTTCAAGGGGGTGACCGGCCGGTTCGATCGGCAGGGGTTCGACGCCTTTCTGCGCGACGAAGGATTTACCGAAAAGACCTATGTGCGGCAGCAACGCAGTGTCCATTTGCGCCGCCAAATCGTCGATGCGCTGACCAACGGTGTCCAATTGCCGAAGGCTTTGCTGGAGGCAATTTTCCGCTTTCAAATGGAAACCCGTAACGTCGAGTACATCTTGTTTCCCACTGCCAGCGCTGGCTCCTTGCTCACCCCTTCCCAGGAAGAGCTGAAAGGATACTTCGAAAGTACCCGGCAGCTTTACGCCACGCCCGAATTTCGCGGCCTCGTCGTCGTGCCCGTTACGCCTGCCTCGATCGCCAAACCGGATGACGTCTCCGACGCCGACGCGCGAAATCGCTACGAGGAAGTCAAGAACGAGCGTTTCGGGGCGCCGGAAAAGCGTGAGGTCGAGCAAATTCTCTTTGCGAGCGATGCGGAGGCCAAGGAGGCCCGTGCAAAACTCGATGCGGGAAAGACTTTCGACGATCTTTTGGCGGAAAAAAATCTTACCCCCAAGGATGCGAGCCTCGGCACCGTCGCGCGGACCGGCCTCATCGATAAGAACGTCGCGGACGCCGCCTTTTCGCTCAAGGAAGGCGAAGTCAGCGGACCGGTCAAGGCGCGATTCGGCACGGTCGTTCTGCGCGTCGGCAAGATAGTTGCCTCGACCGTCAAGCCGTACTCCGGCGTGGCCGCCGAACTCAAAAACGAGATCGCCCTCCAGCGCGCGCAAAGCGATATCGCCCGGCTTCACGACGCGATCGAGGATCAGCGCACATCCGGAAAATCGCTGACGGAGGCCGCGAATAGCGTCGGCCTCGAACCACGGGTCATCGCCGCGATCGATGCGATGGGCAACGAT
>DASYNQ010000438.1:0-3357 GCA_036008425.1 Methylocella sp.
TTTTACTTTCGCATGATCTTGGCGAAAAACGGAACTCCATTTTCCACGATCGAGCTCCAGCGTCCGTCTTCAAGCCTCTACCGGCCCCCGGAACCAGGCGGCTTGATGGCGATGCGATAGACGTTCCAAAATCCCGCCGCCGCTCCCATGAGGAGAAAGGTAACTAGAAACGCCGGCGTGGTGTCGGCAAGGCGGTCGATCCACCATCCGATGAAGGCGCCCACGATCACCGCCGCCACGAACTCGCTCAGGACGCGGAAGGCGAGGCTCATCGCGTTCCCAATCGATCCTGGGAAGGGACCGGCGCCGTCTTGCCCCAGACCGCTCGCGCCCGAAGACTTGCGCCCATCTCGTTGTTGCGCCTCGAGCGCGCTGGACAGCTTGTCGAGCCGCGCCCTCAAACCTTCGTTTTCGCGCTCGCGGCTTTCATCTTCGCGCGGTTCATCGCCGCGCCGTTCGTCTTGTACCCGTTGATCTTTGTCCGGCTGCCCACCGCGCTCCGCCACCAGTCTTTGCTCCTCCGCTTGGCTTTTCCGCTCGCCCTTACCTCGCAAAAGCACTTAAGAGTAATTCATAAGGCCTTCCTGCGCAAATAGCGAGAACGGCAGCTTTTTGCGACGTAACGAAACCGGATGCCTAGACATGTGAGGCGCTTAGGAGATCTCGCGATGCTGCTGGGGTCCCTATCGCTTTAACCCGGATTCGGAGCCCTGGTCGATCAAGTTGGATCGCGCGAACTTTCGCAAACTTCGTGCAGATGCGACGATTAACGCCGCCGTGGTTGCGAACCACGCGGCGAGCGCTACCCAGGCCATCAAATGCGCCAACGCCTGGAATGGTGGGTAATCGTCGGCCACCGAGAGGCGGTCGGATGCGACAGCGTACATTCCGAGCGGAAACACAATGCTCCACAACATCGGGGTGTAGGTCAGCGGAATGCGGCGTACGCCATGTTTCCAAATGCCGAACATGACGAGGAGCGGAATCCACCATGTCCCCCATGCCCAAAGGGTAAAGCTGGCGCCGTCAACGAACGGTCTCATGGCGTGAAGGAAATCCGGTCCCGGCCCGTTTTGGACCAGCGTAGACCCGGCATTTGCGCTGATCGCTGCCGCGCCCATGACCACCCAAAGAAGCGGGGTCAAATCTCGGGGCTCGACACGCATGTAAGAGACCCGATAGGCGAAGTGAGTGACGAATATCCCATATAGGACCAGTCCTACTCCCCAGAGCGCTTGAATGAGGACCAATATGGCGTTCCCATGTTCGCTGATTGTTGAAGCCGCCACCGGCACGCCAAGAAGCACCAAGGATTGGGTGCCTACGATAGCAAGGAGCCCACCGCCACGAACAACCAGATCGGCTCCACAAGCAGCATTGCAAAATATCAGCAAGCCAGAACTGAAATACGTGAGGACGGCGAAGGCCGCGAGTGCCGATAACCACAACAAAAGGGGGATTGTCACAAATCCGCGCAGGGCAATCTGGAGGCCGAGAACGTCTGATGCCGCAACGAACGTAAAAAACGAAAATACGAGACGCGGGTTGGCAAGGTCGCTCCATAGCGCGGCACGGACGTCGGTCATTCGTAGGATGGTGGCGAGAACAAGCCACGGATAGACAAAAAGGTTCACGCGAAATAGCACGTCCGACAATCCACGCTGGCGCTCGGCAAACATGGCGTTCGACGTAATTCCCGTCGCCATCACAATCGCAAAGCACCCTGGGTCCAGGACAGAGACCTCGCGAGCGATCCAGGCAAGGACGGCGCGCAAGAGGTTAAGACTGCGTCTTTCAGACGGACGAGAATGCACTGCGGCGCTCCTGCTGGATCCGTATAGAACGCCCGTCGAGCCAGACAGTTTCGAATGAACGCTCTGGCCGTTGCAAATTCGCTTGCCGCCGCGGTTCGATCGGTGTGAACCTGCGCGCGGCGACGTCAGGATTTTCACGAGTTTTCGCGGGACTTGGGATCAAACCTCCCCCATGAACGTATCAGCGACTGATATACAACGAGACATTGTGCTCTTAAGATTCCCGCTGGGCGAGACGGCTGACCGCGCTCAACCCGTGTCGCGGAAGCGCTCGGCCTCTTCGAGATCGACGCTGACGAGCTGGCTCACGCCGCGTTCGGCCATGGTTACGCCAAACAGCCGGGTCATCCGCGCCATGGTGATCGGATTATGGGTGACGGTAATAAAGCGCGTTTCGGTCTTGCCGCGCATAGTGTCGAGAAGATCGCAGAAGCGTTCGACATTGGCGTCGTCGAGCGGCGCATCCACTTCGTCGAGAACGCAAACCGGCGCCGGATTGGTAAGAAAGATCGCGAAGATCAATGCCAGCGCGGTCAGCGCCTGTTCGCCGCCGGACAAAAGCGTCATGACCTGCGGCTTTTTCCCTGGCGGCCGGGCGAGGATTTCGAGCCCGGCTTCAAGCGGATCGTCGGATTCGATCAGTTGGAGCTCGGCCGAGCCGCCGCCGAAGAGCGTGGTGAACAGCTCCTTGAAATGCGCATGGACGGCATCGAACGCGCCAAGGAGCCTCTCGCGGCCTTCCTTGTTCAGACTTTGAATCGCCTGGCGGAGCCGGCGGATTGCCTCGGTCAGATCGGCATGCTCGGTGGAAAGATCGGTCTTCGAAATTAGGATTTCGTTTAATTCTTCTTCTGCCCGCAGATTGACACCGCCAAGCCGCTCGCGGTCCCCTTTCAAACCGTCGAGCCGCTTTTCGACTTCTTCCGCAGGTGGGAGACTGACCCCCGGCGCGACATGGGCGAGGCCGAAAAGTTCGGCCTCCGTGCAATCAAGCTCGATCGCGATCATATGCGCGATCTCGCCACAGCGCGCCCGCGCCGCTTCGAGCCTGGTCTCGCTCCGGGCTTTTTCTTCCCGCGCCGCGCTCATCGCGGCGAGCGCGTCGCGTGCGGCACGATCCGCCCCGGCAAGACGCGACTCGGCCTCGGCCCGATCGTCGGCCGCCTGCTTGCGCGATTCCTCGGCCGCTTCGATTTGGCGCGTCAGACTTTGACGAGCGGCCAGAAATTTTTCCGGCGCCTCGGCAATTCTTCGCAGCTCTTCCGTGGCTTCCTCGCGCCGCGCTTCCAGCGCGCTGATTTGTCCGCCCGCGCGATCGCCGCGGGCATGCCAGGATTGGCGCTCTTCCTCGATACCACGAGAGCGCTTTGCGCGCGTCTCGGCGTCGCGCATGTGCGCTTGCAGTTCAGCGCTGGCTTCGGCCACCGCGGCGCGATCGTGCGCCGCCGCCGCGCGTGCCATGTCGAGCCGCGCGGTGAGTTCCGCCGGGGCGTCCAATTGGGCGAGCGCCGCTTTGGCTTGCGCGTGCTTTTCGCTGGCTTCG
>DASYNQ010000439.1:0-9273 GCA_036008425.1 Methylocella sp.
CTCCGGTCTGAACGCGCGCGGATCGAGGAAACCGTCGTCGATCCGCCGGTAGATGACATCGACTCTTTTCGCGCCCTCCGTGGTGCGCATATAGACGACATCGTCCTCGACGAGCAGGTCGCCGCCTTCGACGAGTTCAACACCAAGCTTATCGGCCAGGAAGGAATGTTCGTAATAGGCCGAGTTGAACTGGCCGGGCGTCAACACCGCGATGGTTGGTTCCGCTGCCGCTGCCGAGGGGGCCACGGAACGCAAGGCGGCGAGCAGGGCATCTGGATAATTCTCGATCGGGGCGACGCGATGCTCGGCGAAAAGGTCGGGCGCGAGGCGCATCATGACCTCGCGATTTTCCAGCATGTAGGAGACGCCGGAGGGGGTGCGCACATTGTCCTCGAGCACGTAGAAATCGTCTTCGCCGGTGCGGACGACATCGATGCCGGCGATATGGATGTAGATATCGTGCGGCACCCGAAAGCCCGCCATTTCCGGCCGGAATTCGGCGTTGCGCGCGACAAGACCTGCCGGGATCCGCCCTGCCTTGATGATCTCCTGCGCGCCATAGATATCGGCAAGGAACAAGTTGAGGGCTTTTACCCTTTGCACAAGGCCGGCTTCGAGAAGGGTCCATTCCGAGCGCAGCATCATGCGGGGAATGATATCGAAAGGGATCAACCGCTCGGCTCCGTCTTGTTCGCCCTCGCCATAGATCGCGAAGGTGATGCCGATCCGGCGAAACAACAGCTCCGCTTGCGTGCGTCGCGAGGCAAGAAGCCCGGCCGGCGTCGCCGCGAGCCAGCTCGCGATCTTGCCATAGACGGGCCGGATCGCGCCGTCGGCCAAGGTCATTTCATCAAAACATCGCGGCTGCGGCATTTGCCCGCGCTCCTTGTCGCCGACAGTCTGGGTCATAATTGGCGGCACATGACCTTTATCGAATGTTTGCTCTCATCGAAGCAAATCGTGAGGGCGGAACCAGCGGCCAAGAAAGAGCTGCGGGACCAGGAGCACGCAAGCATTTAACATGCCAGATTTCAGCAAAACAGCCCGGCAAGTCCGAAGGGGCGGGATGTAACGTGGGGCGGCAAGTGCGCGGGACCTGCGTGCGCGTCAGCGGCCGCGGCGAGCCGGTTCGCGGTTTCCGGTCCAGCCGTTGCTGATTGCGCCGCCGTGCGTCATTTCGAAGCGAAGACGGGCGCATCCGCGTGTCGAATATTTTTCTTCGAGCGCCGCCGTATGCCGCTTAAGATGGACCCAGGCAGGCCTACGGTCAAAGCGGCCAAAATAACGCCAGCGAAGATATCGATAAAATAGTGCCCTCCCATGGCGGGAGAGGCCAGGATGATGAGCAGATTTAAAGCCAGCAATGGGATTTTGAGAATGCGCAACGGCCTTGCGGCGAAGATACATAGCACGGCGAGGGTGGCGTGGAAGGAAGGAAAGACCACCAGGCCTTGAGCGTCGAACGGGTTGAATGTGCGTAGAGTGCCATTACGCAGGTCGGCCCATTGGGAAACGTAACCGGTGGTGGAGGCTACGGGCAGATGGTAGTAGACGAAAGCGCCCGCGGCAGGGAAGACTATCCCGATACCTACGGTGGCAATCGCCGAAACCATGAACCGGAGTAAAAATGCCCTTGCATGGTTGTGGTGGCCGAGCAGTTCCAGGGCGATGAGCAGGATCAGCATCTCCTCGCCAAGGCTCATGTATACCACGTGCGCGCCGGCTTCGATCGCGGGGTGACGGGTGAGCCACTGGTACATATCGAGCCAATTCAGGCCGAGCACGCGATCGGCGGTTGCCAGTGCCTCGTCCCATCTCGGCAGGGGCAGAATACCGGTGAGGATGTAACTCAGAAGTTCAGCGGCATTGGAGAACAGCACCAGTGCGAGGCCGGTGCGGGCGAGATGGACTAATCTGGGGATACGTCTCCAGCGGCAATACACAAAAACCACGGCCAGAACGATCGACCCAGCGAGGATCCTCAGTTCCGGGGAGGCTTCGAGCCGAAACGACGTTTCCGCTAGAAGGATGGCATCGGCGACAACGGCCACCAAGATGATGGCCCACTCGATCGGCATCGCGGCAACCCCCTGCAGGTTTAATGGATAGCGGCGGCGAGCCAGATCGCGGTTTCCGGTCCAGCGCTTGCCCGTCGCTCCGCGGTGCATCATTTCGAAGCGAAGACGGGCGCCTCCGCGTGTCGAATATTTTTCTTCGATCGCCATATGCCAGACAAGATGTACCCAGGCAGGCTTATGGTTAAAGCAGCCAAAAAAATGCCGGCGATGATGTCGATGAAATAGTGCCCTCCCATGGCGGGAGAGGACAGGATGATGAGCAGATTTAAAGCGAGCAATGGGTATCTGAGGATGCGCAACGGCCATGCCGCGCAGGCACATAGCACGGCGAGGCTGGTGTGGAAGGAAGGGAAGACCACCAGGCCTTGATTGTCGAACGGGTTGATGGAGCGTAAAGTGCCATTACGCAGCTCGGCCCATTGGGCAACGTAACCGGTGGTGGAGGCGACGGGCAGGTGGTAGTAGACAAAAGCGCCTGCGGCGGGGATGAGTATCCCGATAATTACGGTGGCAATTGCTGAAGCCATGAACCAGCGTAAAAATGCCCTTGCCTGGTTGTGGTGGCCGAGCAGTTCAAGGGCGAAGATCAGGATTAGCATCTCCGGGCCAAGGCTCATGTATACCGCGCGCGCTGGCTTCGATCGCGGGGTGACGGGCGAGCCACTGGTACATATCAAGCCAGTTCAGCCCGAGCGCGCGATCGGCTGTTGCCAGTGCCCCATCCCATCTCGGCAGGGGCAGAATACCGGTGAGGATGAAATTCAGAATTTCAGCGGCATTGGTGAACAGCACCAGCGCGAGAACGGTGCGGATGAGATGGGCCAATCTGCGGGTTATTCGGGGGAAACTTCTCCACCGGCGGCAAATCACAAAAAGCACGGCCAGAGGGATCACGTCAGCGAGGATTTTCAGTTCCGGGGAGGCTTCCAGGCGAAAGGAGGTTTCGGCTAGAAGGATGGCATCGGAGACGGCGACCACCAGGATGATGGCCCACTCGATCGGCATCGCGGCAACTCCATGCAAGTTTAATGGATAGCAGCGACGGCGCCGAGCCAGATCGCGGTTTCGGGATAGAGAATGAGGCCGGCGCTCGCGAGGGCGATGCCATAGGGGATGCCGGTGCCGGGCTCATGCAGGCGGGTGGCCCATTGGCGTGCCAGGAGAACGCCCGGCAAAGGCCATTTTCGAAGCCCGATGATCGAGACGGTCAGCAGACCGCCGAGAGCGCTGGCGGAAAGCGCGTAATCGCCGAGATGATCGAACCCCAGCCAGATCGCCGTCGCCGCCGCGAGCTTGGCGTCGCCGCCGCCGATCCAGCCGCGCGCAAACAAGAAGAAGGCGAGAACGAGCATCGCCGCGCCACAGCCGAGATGCCACAAAATTTCGGTCGCGGGGAGGCCGCAGGCGAACGCCATGGCAATGAACAGGACGGCGAGCGCGATCGAGATGCGATTCGAAATCGTCATCGTCAAGAGGTCGGAAATGGCGGCGTACACCATCAGGGCCGGGAAAAACAACAGCGTCGCGGCTTCAAGCATGATATTCAATGTCCATTCCATTGCCAGGCGGACAATGGTTCGCGGCAACCGCAAGGGATCGCCGGGTGTGGCTGGCGGCGGCCGCGTTAGCGGGGCGGCGCTCCACCCCGAATTGGTGCGCGCCTCGCGCGGAGGGTTTGGATGACCAACATGCTTGAGCCCGGTAGCCGGGAATTTGCTATATCAAGCGGACGGGCCATTATTTCAAAGCAGTGGCGATAGGCCCGAAGAAATTGGCCGAAATAGTCGTGCCGATTGAGGTCACGGCGGTGACGATGCCGATCGAAATCAAGCCGGCGATGAGGCCGTATTCGATGGCCGTGACGCCAGACTCATCGCCGGCGAACTGGATGAATGAAGTCATCATGGGTATGGCTCCTGGCGGTTTCCGGCGCCCCGCCACGCGCACTTTTTGGCGTCCCGGCTTTCGAAAAGGCGGTGCCTTGCAGTTGCGCGGCGGGCGGGTCGGTTACGCGGACGCTAGGCGGCTGGGGCTAAAGCGGTGGCGACCGCTTGGAGTGTGGCGGAGAGGTCCGTGCCAACCGTGGTCACGGCGGTGATGATGAGACGGCGATCAGAGCGGCGATGAGACCATATTCGATGGCCGTGACGCCGGACTGATCATCGATAAAGCGACGCAACAAAATGGCGCATGAGCCGCTCCTCTGTTCGCGCCCCACCGGACGCCCGTGTTTGGCACAGGCGCCACACAGGCGGCGCGGACGCTAAGCGGCTGGGGTTAAAGCGGTGGCGACGGACGTGAAAGTGGTCGAAAGTTTCGTTCCGACCGTGGTCACGGCGGTGATGATGACGACGGCGATCAAAGCGGCGATGAGACCATATTCGATGGCCGTGACGCCGGATTGATCGTTGATAAAGCGACGGAACAAATTACGCATGATTGAAACTCCTGAATTCCCGGTTGCCTAAAGATTCCAGTTCAGGTATTTGCCTGAGTGTTTCTGGAATGCGGCGATAATAAACAGCTAGAAATTGAAAAGCACTTAGTCACTCGCATAAACATTTATATTAACGGACAATAACTTTTTTGTTGGTTATCTATATGTTTATTGTAAGTCTTTGGATTTAAACCCCTGTCTTCGGGGGAAGAGGCTTTAGCCGTTTTTTTGTTCATAGACTGGCTCCTTAAAATGGGCGCGCCGCTAGTTTTCCCGAGTACGCGGCGTACATGAAGCGCGCTGTTAGCCGGATCAAATCGATGCATCCGGGACCGGGCGAGTTCGCCGATATCGCCGAAGCGGCCACGCGATCGCCTCAAGAAGGCCTGAGGGCGCTTCGCCATTATCGAGGCCGGATGCAGGATATTCGTCCTTCTCCGGCCGATGGTAAGTCCTACAGATCACGTCAAAGACCGGGAACAGTGCGGCGAAATTGCAGTTTGCGTAAGCGAGGTCTGCCGCGTGGTGGATGCGATGATATTGCGGGCTGTTGAGCATCGGCCAGAGCCGGCCGAACGACACTCGGATGTTCATGTGCACCACAAAATTCCAATACCCCGCGATAGCATACGCGACGAGGACCATCGGGCTCGGGCTCAGGAGCAGGCTGACGAACGGGTAGACGAACAGCAACTTGATCGCCACTTCGATCCAGAAATGGCGCGTCGCCGTCGTTATGTTGAGCGCGGTATCGCTGTGATGCAATGAGTGCATCGCCCATAGGAACGGCCAGGCATGCTGCGCGCGATGAAAGAGATAGTCGGCGAGATCGATCGCGAGCAGGTAGAGTGGGATTGCCCAGAATAGGCCCCAACCTGCGCCGGGGAGGACAAAAACGCCGCCACCAAGCGCACCGACTGCGACGGCCGACGCCGTCGCAGCAATCGGCGTTCCAGCGAAAATTGCCCAGAAGTGGACGATCGAATAAAGAAGATTAAGGACGATGTTCGAGCGTGGCTGCCCTTTCTCGACCGGGCGAAGGCGCTCGACCGCCAGCCCGACGAGCATGATCGACAGCCAAAGAAAGATCCCCGTCCCGGCAACGAACTTTGTGAAATATCCGGTTGCCATCTGCGTTATATATATCCCGCATCCGCCGGATGACGCACTAATTTGCGGCGCAAGGACCGCGATTCAGCTAACATAATCAGCATGTTATTCTGGAGCGAATGACGCGGCCATAGAGAACGCGGCGGGTGAATCGAGTGGCGAGATTCTTCGACTGCAATTCGACCGCCGGCTAACGCTCCAGTTTCGCGCTGGGTCACCTCCGACGCGGGATTGCTCGCCTATTCCATTCTGGGCCACTATGTAGGATTAACAGTGCGGGACCTTTTCGACTGATCCAATTTGTTCCAGGACCAAGGAAGTCTCGACCATGAGATTTGTCATAGCTGCCCGAGCCAAACGACTGCGGCCGCCAGGCCGGCGGGAGCCGAAAGCCCCGCGCTAAAAAAAAGATTCTTCACCCGGTTACGAAAAGTGCCATATCCTTCGGCGCGGACAAGAAGATCCTCTTCGCATTTGGCCCTCAGAAAGAGACCCAGGCCGAATAGAGCGATTACGATGATGTTATGAAGGGTCGGTGCGAGCACCGCGACGCACATCGCCAAGTGCAAATATGCGGAATATATCGGGTGCCGTACGATGTTGTAAGGACCTCCCGTCACAAGTACGCGTGTCGAAGGAAAAATTGCAAAGCTTCGTCTAATCGTATAAAGTGCCCATGCTAGAACTATTAAATAAAAAATAAGAGTATATATAAAGACAACGCCGACATAACCCGAGAAAATTATACGAGGAAATTCAAGAAAAGCCAAAGCTGGATAGCTTATTACCATTCCGATGAAGCCCAACATCGGCGGCGGCGCCCCCGCCAAAAGTGGGCTGCGAAGAACAAGGATAAGAAGAAATAGCGGGAACGCCAAGCCGATCATAAATAAATCCGGCGGTTGCCCGTATAGCCGAACCACTGATATAATAAAGGTAAGAAGTATTAAAACTCTATCCGCCCACGGCCAAAGGACCGCGCGTTTGTCGTAAAATTCCTTGAAAATAGCCAACACACCACCCCGCAATCTCGATAGACGAGACCTCCAGATACCTAGACTTTCCACCATTCTATTCCGTCGCCTCCGAGGGACCAGCAACCGCTGTCGCCGGCGTGCGGCACGCGCCGGGGTCACAACTTCTTCCGAGGGGCCGAGCAGGAGACGTCCCGGCATGAACCAAATAGTTCTACGGGCTTGCGCGAACCTTGCCCGAGCCTCGCCTCACCAATAAAGCCGATAGCCCCTCACGGCGTTGCTACGGCAAGCTTCGCGCGGAAACGATCTTGGACCGGCTCGCGTCGAGAGAGACCATTGGGTCCGCTCTACTCATTTGCGCCGGCCGCTGGAAAAGCGAAATAAACGCCGGGCAAGATCGAGCGCGCCAATTGCCGACACGGCGGTTGTCCAATCGACACAAATCTGCTTTGATAACGCCTTAAATCCGAGCCGCCGGCGCGGATCGGCCCACTGGCCGAAACTCGAACCCCTGGAGCGCCATGGCTGCGCCTCTTTTCGCGGATTATCTTGCCGAGCGCCGTATTTTGCGGCGAAAATTGTCCTATTGGCGAATCGCCGCCGTCGCGGCGCTGATCCTGGCCGCCGCCGCCGCGGGCCTTCGCCTGCTTGGACCGGATGGGTCTTTGGGTTTCACGCCGCATATTGCGAGGCTCGCCGTCGAAGGCGTCATCATCGGCGATCGCGAAACTCTGAAACTGATCCAGAAAATAGAAGAGTCCAAAGCCGCCGAAGCGGTTCTGATTTCGATCGACAGCCCCGGCGGCACGACCGCGGGAGCGGAGCGGCTCTACGATGCGATTCGCCGTCTCTCGGCGAAGAAACCGACGGTTGCCGTGGTCGGGAGCATGGCCGCCTCCGGCGGTTATGTTGCCGCCCTTGGGACCGACCGGATTGTCGCGCTGGGAAATGCGCTGGTTGGTTCGATCGGCGTCCTCGTTCAATATCCGAACTTCGCCAAATTGCTCGACACGGTTGGGGTGAAAATGGAGGACGTGAAGTCCTCCCCGCTGAAGGCTTCGCCGAGCGGCTACGAGCCAACGAGTCCGGAAGCGCGTGCCGCACTCGCCGCGCTCGTCGCCGACAGTTTTAGCTGGTTCAAAGGGCTCGTGAAGGAGCGCCGGAACATGACCAGCGAGCAGCTGGAGGCTGTCGCGGACGGACGGGTCTTTACCGGCCGCCAAGGGATGGAACTACATCTCGTCGATCGCCTCGGCGGCGAGCGCGAGGCCATCGAGTGGCTGGAGCAGGAGAAAAATATTCCCAAGGGTCTGCCGGTGCGGGACTGGAAACAGGAACGGACCCTGGAACGGTTGGGGCTCTTGAGCTTTTCCGCGCGGGCCGCGGAATTCCTCGGGCTTGGCGGGCTGAGCGGCGCGCTCGATCGTGCCGCGAATGCCGCGCAAGAGCGTATGCTTGACGGTCTTGTTTCGATTTGGCAAGTTGGCGGCGCCAACTGAAGCTCGGCGCGCCGCGCCTTAGTTTTGGACAAAGAAAAATTGGGGGATGGGGCGATGATCAAATCCGAGCTCGTACAGCGGATTGCCAACCGTAATCCGCATCTCTACCTCCGCGACGTGGAAAAAATCGTCAATGCAATTCTCGATGAAATTACCAGCGCCTTGTCGCGCGGCGACCGGGTGGAACTGCGTGGGTTCGGCGCCTTCTCGGTGAAACACCGGGACGCACGGGTCGGCCGCAATCCGCGCACCGGGGCGCATGTTCCGGTGAACGAAAAGACGGTTCCTTTTTTCAAGACCGGCAAGGAGATGCGCGAGCGCTTGAATCGAGGCTTTGGCGGCTGAAGTTTGCCGCTCGCAATTGCACCCCGAATGTTCGATTGCTCGCGTATAAAGCTTTGGCCAGGCCGTGAGCGGAACGCGGCCTCCCTCCCAATCGGCCCGGCGTTTTCCTTGGCTGCGGGCGTTGCCCGCTGGGTCTTACCAACTTGCGAAAAATCATCTAGAAGCGCGCTGTCGACGCGCGCGAATTCTTCGGCGGACGCAAATGAAGCGATTTGTCAAACTTCTTTTTCTGGTTGTGCTCGCGCTTCCCACGATAGCGTTGCTGGTGGCCAACCGCCATGACGTGACCATATACCTCGATCCTTTTGCCGGGTCCGCACCAGAGGGCACCCAAATCACCGTGCGGCTTTTCATTGTCATAGGCGTTGCGATCATGGTTGGGGTTATTTTCGGCGGCGTCGTGACCTATCTCGAGCAAGGCAAATACCGCCGCGCCGCGCGCCGGGCGAGAACTGAGGTGATCTCCTTGCGGGCGGAAGTCGCGCGGCTATCCCTAGCCCGGCCGGGCGAAAAACGAAAACTTCCGTAGCCTTTCCAACGCAGGCCCTAATGCTGAAAACGCCGGGGGCCGCCCGCGAGGCCGGCAAAATCCTCGCGGCCATGGTATAAACGAACCATCCCCCTCGATCGATGCCGGTAAGGCAGGCCGATGAGCGTCATCGTCAAAATCTGTGGCCTCGCGACGGAAGCCGGGCTCGACGCGGCGCTCGCGTGCGGCGCCGACATGGCCGGCTTTGTCGTTTTTGACAAGAGTCCGCGGCATGTCTCGTTGGAGCTGGCCGCAACTCTCGGCCGGCGGGCCGCGCGCCGGACATGCAAGGTCTTGG
>DASYNQ010000440.1:0-1705 GCA_036008425.1 Methylocella sp.
GACGGCACGCAACATCATATGGCCTTCGACATCTGTCGTGTGCAGAAAAATGCCGTTGAGGTAATAGCGCGTCTCTTCATTGGAAATCGCGAACTGGGTTTTGTCGATCAGCCGCTTGAGGTCGCCGGCGGCGAGGTTGAAGGCGTGACCGGGTTCACCCGTGGCGAGGTCCGGGAAATCGCTGTCCGGCAAGGACTGCAGGTTAAACCGCGAACGCCCGGAGCGGAGCTGCAACCGGCCGGACTCGCCATTCGATTCGAGCGAAACTTGCGCGCCGTCCGGCAGCTTGCGGACAATCTCGTAGAGGATATGGGCGGGAACCGTGGTCGCGCCGGCAGCGCCGACGTCCGCCGCCAATCGCTCGATGACTTCGAGGTCGAGATCGGTCGCCTTCAGGAGCAGGCTCATGTCTTCGGCGCGCAAGAGGACATTCGAGAGAATGGGAATCGTGTTGCGGCGCTCGACGACGCGATGCACGTGGCCAAGAGACTTCAACAAAGCCGCTCGTTCGAGAGTAACTTTCATGGGGGCGGTCCAATCGGGCTTTTGTTCGATCCGTCACGCCCGCCCCTTGCCTGCGCCGGGGACGGGGACGGACTTTGGCGCGGCTTTCGCCAAATCGCAAGCCGCCGCGATGAATCCTCCGGCGCTTTTGCACGGGCGCGCGGAATTGCGGCGCGCGGCCGGTCCTTTACCTGCCCTTAATCCGCCGGATTTAGGATAAAAGCGAGCCGCCTGGGCCGGGCAGTATTGGCCTGGAACGCGGTGCCGGACTTCGGCCAACCTCCCAGAAACCAACCTCCCGGAAACAAAGCAAGGATTGACGAAAAAGTGTCGCGCCGTGCCGGACGACCGCGGGTCACCAGGAAACGCCGCGCGCCTGTCGCCCTGTTCCTCTATTGGGGCATGATCGCAACTGTCTGGACCGGCATGGCGGGCGCGGGTGTGATTGCCTATCAAGCAACGAAATTGCCGCCGATCGACACGCTTGCCGTGCCGAAACGGCCGCCGAACATTGCCATTCTCGACGAAACCGGAGTTTTGCTTGCCAATCGCGGCGACACCGGAGGCGCCGCGATCCGGATCGCGGACCTGCCGCCCTATCTGCCAAAAGCCTTTGTCGCAATCGAGGATCGCCGCTATTATTCGCATTTGGGAATCGATCCCCAAGGAATTTTGCGCGCCCTAATTCGTAATATAACTGGCGGCGGCATGGTGCAGGGCGGTTCGACACTGACCCAGCAGCTCGCCAAAAACCTCTTTCTGACCCAGGAAAGGACCGTTTCGCGAAAAATCCAAGAGGCGATCCTCGCGCTCTGGCTTGAACATAAATATTCTAAAAATCAGATCCTCGAATTGTATTTGAACCGCGTGTATTTCGGTTCCGGCGCCTACGGCGTGGAAGCGGCGGCGCAAAGATATTTTGGCCACGGCGCCCGCAGTGTGACGCTGCCGGAGGCGGCGGTTCTCGCGGGGTTAATGAAGGCGCCGGCGAGATTGGCGCCAAATCGTAATCCGGGCGGGGCCAGCGAGCGCGCGAGCCAAGTCATCGCGGCAATGGTTCAAGAAGGCTTCATAACCGAAGCCATGGCCATGCTCGCCCTCGCTCATCCCGCGCAAGCCATGCGCGATCGAAACGCGAGCTCGGTCAATTACGCCGCCGATTTCGTGATGGACACGCTCGACGATACGATCGGCGCAATCA
>DASYNQ010000441.1:0-2857 GCA_036008425.1 Methylocella sp.
CGTTCGTCGCGGCCGAGCGAGACGCTTTTGGCGAGCGCGTCGGCGACAACGAGAAGACGCTGCGCCGAAAGATCTTTCATGGCGATTACGCCGCCTGGCGGAACCTTGTCGTCAAGGTCCGGCGAGATTTCGAGAATGGCGGATTCGTCGTCGATATGTTCATGCGGTCCCGAGACACGCAATTTGACGTGTTTGAGCACATCGTCTTCTTCGAGCGGCGACAGCCCAACCATGACCGCGACGCCGAAACGGTAAAGCGCGACGAAGCCATTCGCACCGGCGTGAAAGGCGAGCGGTGTCGAAGAGATCATGTCAGATCGTTCGAGCCCGGCCGCCTCGATCCGGTCGCCGAGAAGCAGCGCGCGGGCGGTGACACGAGTGACGCGCGGGGAAGCGGGAAACTCTGGCTGAATAGTGGTCATGGCCCATGACTACAGGGCCGGGCGGAGGTTTGGAAGCTTGTTGCGGACGCGGCTTGGGCGATGCCTGGCTGGTCAATGCAGCCAAAATTCGCCGTCGAGCGTTTTAATCTCGGCCGGCTTGATCAGCTTCGAATGTCCCACCACCACGCTATGCAGCGGCCCGTCGAGCTTTTCCCGCCAGAACGCCAAAAATTTGATCAGGATCGGAAAATCCGGCGCAAGGTCGTAGTCTTGCCAGATATAGGTCTGCAACAGACGCGGGTGATCCGGCAAATGATAGAGAATACGCGCGGTGGCAAGCCCATATCCCGCGAGCTGCTTGATAAAATCGGGCGACGTCTTGTTTGTCTCGATCCTTTTGGTTACGGCCATGGCCTTAACCTCCGTGCCGGTATGTCAGCCAGAGCGGGTCCATAAAAGCGTTGACGCGCTTGCGCGATTTTAACCCGCCCCAACTTATTGCTATGAGCGATTCTTTTGCTGTGGCCATTTAATAGGTGTTCCATTAATACAGAGTTGCGCCCGAAGCTTACGCAAGCCGCGTGCCGGAAAATTTCGCCAGCGTTGCCGCTTAATCACGTGTCGATCGAATGCCATGAAGCAGGCATAGATCCTCCTTTGTATCAAAGTCGATCTCCATCGCGGCGTTTCCGGTCGTCAATTCAAGAATATTTTCTTCCGCCGCGACAAGGCGGCGATCGCGACCTTCAGGGAAGCGATAAGATGAAACGCGGGCGCCCCCCGATTTGTTCGGATGCCTGGCCTAAAGCTTTATCCATTCAATATCTATTCAAGCCAGCTATTGCGGCACGACGAGAGCTTGTTAGTGTGCGCGCGGCTTCGATTCGCTCACCCGTGAATTCAGTCTTATCGGGAGCTAAGGCATGACCGACATCATCATCGCTGGCGAGACCTTCAACGTTTTAATCGAGGGCGACGAGAACAAAGAGGACTTGATGCTCTCTAACCCGATGGGCACCAATCTTCACCTCTGGGACCCTCAAATTCCCGCTTTGGCCGAACATTTCCGAGTCGTGCGCTACGATTCGCGCGGGCACGGCGCAAGCGTGGCCAATCAGGGACCCTATTCAGTCGAGGGCCTTGGCCGCGACGCGCTCGCGATCATGGATTCGCTCGGCATCGAAAGAGTCCATTGGTTGGGCCTTTCGATGGGCAGCGTCGTTGGACTATGGCTCCTCGTCCATGCGCGCGAGCGCATCGGCCGGGCGGTGCTTGCCAGTACGGCGGCGCAAATACCGGGTCCCGATCTGTGGAACAACCGCATTCAATCGGCTCGGGACACCGGCATGAATGGCGTCGCCACGGCGGCCGCCGAGCGTTGGTTCACAAAGACTTTCCGCGACGCCAATCCGGAAAAAGTGGAAGCCGTGATGGCGATGGTGCGGGCGACGCCGGAGCACGGCTATTTGGCCGCCTTGGCCGCCATATGCGACATGGATATGCGCGAAGGCATTCGAAGCATAAGCAACAAGGTTCTGGTCATCGCCGGGCGGCACGATCTATCGACGCCGCCAGGGATGGGTGCCTTGGTCACCAGTTCCATCGAAGGCGCCAAATTCGTCACCCTGGAAGCCTCGCATATGTCGAATATCGAGGATGAAGCTAATTTCACCAAGGCGGCGGTCGAGTTCCTGACCGCTCCTGAAATCACCGCGACCAAGCCTTCTCCCCGTCCAAGGGCTCCGGCAAAAACGGCGGCGGCGAAGAAAGCGTCCGCGAGGAAGACGGCCGCGAAAAAGGCTCCGGCGAAAAAACCGTCAGGGAAAAAAATACCCCCCAAGAAACTCAAAACGAAGGCGCCAACGAAAAAGGCGGCCGCAAAAAAGCCAACCGCGAGGACGGTCCAAAAGAAGCGGCCTGGCACGAAAACGGGCGTGAAAAAAAAGGCGTCAGACAGGAGAAAAAGCTGAATGAATGTCCGTTCCGGCCCGCTTCGCCTCACACTAAACCGTATTTGCGGCGGGCATAGCTGAGGTTGCCGCCTTCCGGACCAAAGTTAACCGCTTCGACGGCGCCTATCATGACAAAATGCGTCATGACACTCTTTGCCTCGACAAGACGGCAGTCGATCGCCGCGGCCGCGCGTCTGAGCGCCGGAGCGCCGGTTACGAGCTTGGTCCATTCGCCGCCCGCGAATCTTTCGTCGAGATGGTGACCGGTACGGCCGGCGAAAATATCCGCAAGCGCCTCGTGCGAGGGGGCAAGGGTGTTGATGCAAAATACGCCGTTCTCGATTATCCTTGCCGCCGAAGGCGAGGTTTTGTTGATGCAAAACAACATCATCGGGGGTTCGTCCGTGATCGAGGCGACGGAGGTCGCGGTAATTCCGGCAAGTCCCGCCGGCCCGTTGGTGGTGACAATATGAACAGCGGCCGCGACACGGCTCATCGCGTCGCGAAACCGCGCCGGATCGA
>DASYNQ010000442.1:0-5976 GCA_036008425.1 Methylocella sp.
TCGAACGACGTCTCGGTCATCGAAGTGGCCAGCCTCAAGGTGCTTAAGTCAATCGCGGTTGGTTCGTTTCCCTGGGGCGTGGCGATTGCGCGCCAATGAGTTCTTCGACGCCGGAACCGGAAGCCGCGAGCAATCGCGGCGCGAGCCCGCCTGCGGCGCTAGTTGTCGCGGCCACGAGCCATAGCTACGGCAAGCGCAAGGCTCTGGAGAATGTCGGCTTCAGCGTCACGCAGGGCAGTTTCAGCGTCCTTCTCGGCCTCAACGGCGCCGGCAAAAGCACGCTATTTTGCTTGATAACCCGCCTGTTCGCGACACAAAGAGGCACCATTCGAATTTTTGGCTTCGATGTGAACCGTGCCCCGTCCGAAGCTCTGCGCAGGCTCGGCGTCGTGTTCCAAGCGCGGACGCTCGATCTCGATCTGACGGTCATGCAAAACCTTTCCTATCATGCGGCGCTGCACGGGATTTCCGGGCAAGCGACTAAGTTGCGCGCGGGTTTTGTTTTGGACCAGGTCAAAATGGCGGATCGCGCGCGCGAAAAGGTGCGCGACCTTTCCGGGGGCCAAATGCGCCGGGTGGAAATCGCCCGCGCGCTGCTGCATCGCCCGCGCATGCTGCTGCTTGATGAGCCGACCGCCGGCCTCGATATCAAGGCCCGCGCGGACATCCTCAAGCATGTGCGGGGCCTTGTCGCGAGCGAGGGCATTGGCGTGCTTTGGGCAACGCATCTGATCGACGAGATCGAGCCCGGCGACGATGTCGTCGTCCTGCATGAGGGTAAGATTCTCGATCGCGGCAATGCCTCCGAAATCGCCGCCCGCGCGGGGGCAGCCGGCATGGGCCCCGCGTTCACCGCATTGACCGGCGCGGCCGGTTTCGAGGGGGAGCCGAAATGAGTGGATCGACCGCCTCTTCCACTCCCGGCACCCAGGGCCTCGGTCTCGCCCAATATGCGATTTGCCTGAAAGGCATCGTCTGGCGCGAGGTTTTGCGGTATTGGCACCAGCGGGAACGCTTTGTCTCGGCGCTGGTGCGCCCGCTCGTGTGGTTATTCATCTTCGCGGCGGGTTTTCGTTCCGTGTTGGGCGTGTCGATCATTCCGCCCTACGACACCTATGTGCTCTATGAGGTCTATATCACGCCGGGCCTCATCGCGATGATCGAGCTTTTCAGCGGCATGCAGTCCTCGCTCTCCATGGTCTACGACCGCGAAATGGGAAACATGCGCACGTTGCTCGTGAGCCCGTTCCCGCGCTGGTTTCTTTTGACTTCCAAGCTCGCCGCCGGCACCGCCGTGTCGCTTGCCCAAGTCTATGCGTTTCTTCTCGTCGCTTATTTCTGGGAGATCGAGCCGCCTTCGCCTTGGGGCTATCTGACCGTGCTTCCGGCACTCGTTCTCGCGGGCCTCATGCTGGGCGCGCTCGGCATGCTCTTGTCGTCGCTGATCAAGCAATTGGAAAATTTCGCGGGGGTCATGAATTTCGTCATTTTCCCGATGTTTTTCGCGTCTTCGGCGCTCTATCCTTTGTGGCGGGTCAAAGAAGGCAGCCCCTGGCTCGCCACTATATGCGAACTCAATCCGTTCACCCATGCGGTCGAGCTGATCCGCTTCGCATTATACGAAAAGGTAAATTTCCTCGCCTTGGCGGTGGTGCTTGGAGCGGCAATCGTCTTTCTCGGCGCGGCGATCGCCGCCTACGATCCCTCGCGCGGAATGCTCCGGCGTCGCGAGGGGCCATAGGTTGATGGAACTTATTTCTTCTTACCATCGGCGCCGAACTGCACGAGATAGGCGACAAGATCATCCCGGTCGCCTTCTTTCGGGAGACCGGCGAAAATCATTTTCGTGCCGGGAATCTTGGCTTTCGGATTGGTGAGATAGTCCTTGAGCGTCGCCTCGTCCCAGGTGAGTCCGGACTCTTTGTTCGCATCGGAATAATTATAATTCGGCACGGAGCCCGTCTTGCGCCCGATCAGGCCGTTCAACTCTGGTCCTACGAAGTTCTTGGCGCCTTCGCCGAGCTGGTGGCACACCTTGCACTTTTGCGTGAAGATTTTTTCGCCCGCGGCGGCATCACCCGCCAATGCCCCCGCAGCGGAACCGGCCCAAGCGGCCGTGGCGACAAGGCAGACATATTTACGCTTCATATCCGGTTTCCTTCCCTTTGAGTGCGAGGCGCATTCGATAGCGGTCTCGCCCATGGCTCGCAACCATGGCCAACGGACGATCCTCATTATGGCTCGCGCGGCAAAACATGTATCCTGAAACGATGGCAAATGACAACCCGGGCTTAGCAGAAAGCCTTTCGCCGCGCCGCGGCTCGGGGCTTTACGATCGCCGGCGCGCCCTCCAACGCCGTCTTTGCCTGGCGGTGTTTTGCCTCATGCTGGAGGTCCTTTTCAACTGTGAAGCCGAAGCCGCCGACAAGCTCCGTCTCGCGCTGCAAAAAACCGGAACCTTCGCCTGGGAACTTGCGATCATCACTGAGCGTGGCTTGGACAGGAAAGCCGGTCTCGACATCGAGGTTACCGAACTCGCCTCGCCCGAAGCCGCGAAGATCGCTTTGATGGGGGGCGCGGCCGACATGATCCTCGGCGATTGGCTGTGGGTCGCGCGGCAACGAAGTCTAGGCCGCCGGCTTGTCTTCGCGCCCTATTCGACCGCGCTTGGAGCGGTCATGGTTCCGGCGGCCTCGCCCATCGAGGATCTTGCCGGCTTGCAAGGCAAAAAAATCGCGGTCGCGGGCGGTCCCCTGGACAAGAGCTGGCTCTTGCTCCAGGCGCTCGCGCGGGAGTCAAATCTCGACCTTGCGTCGCAGGCGAACATTATTTATGGCGCGCCGACTCTGCTCTATCAGAAGGCCGCGAATGGTGAGGCGGATGCCACCTTAAACTATTGGAATTTCTGCGTCGCGCTAGAATCGCGCGGGTTCCGGCGCCTCATCGGCATGGACGAGGTGGAACGGCGCCTTGGTGCCAAGGGACCGGTCGCCATGGTCGGCTATGTCTTCGACGAAGGCTTCGCGCGAAACCATGCGGACGCGCTCTCGCGGTTTGTCAAGATCGCAGCCGAGACCATGGACATTCTCGCCCATTCCGGCGCGGATTGGGAGAAGATCGCGCAGCGGATCGGGATCGCCAGCGAAGCAGAACTCGCCCTGTACCGGCAAACCTATATAGATGGCATCCCGCGCCGCCCGGTCGCCGAGGAAGCGGCCGACGCGCGCGCGCTTTATCGCATCCTAGCAAAAATCGGAGGCCCGGGTCTTGCCGGCAACGCAACGGAACTCGACGAGGGAACTTTCTACCAAACCACGGAAATGGTGCCCCACGAACACTAATGGCCTGCTTTTCAGACTGGCGCCGCTGTTCTTGCTGGTTCTCGTGTGGCAATTGGGTTCGGGCATCGCCTCGACCGGCACGCTGCCCGCGCCGCTTGCGGTTATGTCGGTTATTGGCGCCGAGGCGCGGTCGGGCGCACTCTTCGTCAACCTTGCGGCGACGCTTGCTCGAGTCGCGGCGTCTTTCGTGCTGGCGATGGCTCTCGGGACGGCGCTTGGCGTGGCCATGGGCCGCAACAAATCGATCGACCGCCTGTGCGATCCCTTGCTTATCGTGCTCTTGAACCTGCCGGCGCTTGTCGTCATTGTGCTCGCCTATATCTGGGCTGGACTGAACGAGGCCGCGGCGATCGCGGCCGTGGTTCTAAATAAATTGCCGAATACGGCGGTGACGCTGCGCGAGGGCACCCGCGCGCTCGACGAAAGCCTCGACGAAATGGCGCGCGTGTTCAACCTGCCGCTTGGCGCGAAAGTAAGACATGTTGTCTTGCCGCAACTCGGGCCCTATCTCGCGGCGGCGATGCGCTCCGGTCTGTCGCTGGTGTGGAAAATCGTCCTCGTCGTCGAATTGCTTGGCCGCTCGAACGGCGTCGGCTTCGAGATCGGCATTGCGTTTCAACTCTTCGACGTGACGCGGCTGCTGGCCTATGCGCTTCCCTTTGTCGGCCTCATGCTGGCGATTGAATCTTTCGTCGTGCAACCAGTCGAGCGGCATGTCTCGCGCTGGCGGCCGTCGCATGGAGCTTGAAGTTTCCATCGAACGCAAGGCGCTCCGGACTGCTTCGGGGCAAACGCGTGTGGTCCTGCATGATGTCGCCTTCAGCTTGCGAAAGGGAGAAATCTGCGCCCTGCTGGGGCCGTCCGGCTGCGGCAAGACATGCTTGTTGCGAATCATATCGGGACTCGACTCTGATTTCGAAGGTCGGATCGTCTTGCCTTCGCCGCACAGGATCGGCATGGTTTTCCAGGAGCCAAGGCTATTGCCATGGCGCAGCGTCGTGCAAAACCTGCGTCTAGTTGGATCGTCAAGCGAGAACGATCTCGTTGAGATCGCCGCCGCGCTGCGGCTTTCGGACCATCTCGATCATTTTCCGGGTGAATTGTCGCTCGGTCTCGCCCGGCGTGTCGCTATCGCACGCGCGTTCGCGGTCAAACCCGATCTTCTCCTCCTCGACGAGCCCTTCGTATCGCTCGATGCCGCCCTCGCGGCGCGGCTGCGCGAGGAACTCCTGGCGCTCGTCCTGAAGCGCAAGGCGACGACCCTCATCGTCACCCATGACGTCGAGGAGGCGATCTCGCTCGCCGGCCAGATCGTCGTTTTGTCGGCGGCGCCGGGACGCCTCCTCGCCGACCGGACCATCGAAACACCGCGCGAGGCGCTGACAGAAGGCGGCGCGGTCAAGATTAAGAACGATATTGTGTCACTAATCGCGAAGGCTGCTCATTGTTAAGGTGTTTTCACCATGCCCTATGATCAAGGTGTATTTATAAACCAGTTTCCACTCGCAAAGTTCTTTGTCTACCACGTGATGTACTCTCGAGTCGTTCGAGACAGCTACCGGGAGAGCCAGTTACAAAATGAATTTTGGACTCTGACGATTGATGCTCATTTGCTTCGTGCGACGATCAATTGGTGCATGGTATTTGGCAGTGAAACCGAGCCAACGCACTGGAAGCATTTGGCAGAGCAATCAGAAAGTCACGCTCGAAACTTCCGAGATGGGCTGTTCAGAGAGACTAGCTTGAGTGAAGTTGGCTGGCAGGAATATTGGACAGACATGAAAAGGTTTCGAGATAAATGGGTCGTGCACAGAGAATTAGAAAAATTCTCAGACCCGGTGCCAGACTTCGATACCGCGCTCAAAGTCGCGTATCACTACGACAGGTGGGTTAGGAACATCATTTATCCCGATAAATGTACAGAGCCTCCCCTGGAGCGATTCGCCATGTCTCTGAAGGAGTCGGTAACTCCGTTGGTAGACAAGCTTCTCGGGGTCACTAAAGAACTTCTATGACCGGAATATTTGGGGGAATCCCGGTGCGGCCATTATCAGGAGAATCGATAGCGAGGACTTTTGAAACGGGGACGCCGTGAACGGGGAGATGAACGAAGCGAGAGAGGCGCTGGAACGCGTTTTCGGCTTTGCCAGGTTCCGGCCAGGCCAGCAGGAAATTCTCGAAGCCGTGTTCGCGGGCGAAAATATTCTCGCGGTCATGCCGACGGGATCGGGCAAATCGCTTGGCTATCAATTGCCCGCGATCGTGCGCCCGGGGCTCACAGTCGTCGTCTCGCCGCTGATCGCCTTGATGCGCGATCAGCTCTAACGGCATGACGTCGCGGGACATATCAGGACAAATAATTGTTGATTATCCCTCGCCGCCCCCTTGCGTTTCGCCAATTGTCCGCTATTGTCTAAGACAAAGGGTAACACGCCAAGACGCGGCTTTTGGTTACCCGTGGTGCTACCCCGGAGGAAATCATGGCAAAGCCGCTCACCATCAAGGCGCTGGAGAATTTGAAGCCGGCCGGCCGCCGGCGTGAGGTTTCCGACGGCGGCATGCCCGGTCTTTATTTCGTCATTCAACCAAGCGGGAAGCAGAGCTGGGCCTACCGGTATCGCTTCAACGGACGGCC
>DASYNQ010000443.1:0-4525 GCA_036008425.1 Methylocella sp.
AGGCGAGGGCTTCGTCATGGCGCCCGAATCGTTCAAGCAAGGCGCCGCGATTCGTCAATGCCTCGCAATGCGCAGGGCTCCATTGCAACGCAGCCTCGTAAGCGGCGAGCGCATCGGTCATGCGCCCGAGGCTCTGCAAGACGGCGCCCACGCTAAACAAGGCCTCCGCGTCGCGCGGCCGGAGTTTTAGGATTGCTTTGAACGATTCCAGAGCGTCCTGTGGCTGACTAAGCCGCTGAAGAACGATGGCGCGGGCGGAGAGCGCTTCGGGAAAGCCTGGTTGCAAAGCAAGCGCGCGATCGAACCATGTGAGGGCATGGCGCAAATCGCCGGCATTGAAATAGATCTGGCCAAAGATATAGCATCCGGCATTGCTCCGCGCGGCAAGATCCGCATATTGCTTGATTTGCGCGATCGCCTCGTGCCGCGCCCCGGCATTGAGCAAGGCAAAGGCTTCCGTGACCGCGGCCTGGAGAATCGCCCTGCTGCGAAACTCATCACGGTGATCGAGGCTATCCAATTGTTCCAGCTGGGGGACGCTCATT
This sequence comes from Methylocella sp., assembly GCA_036008425.1. Classification (GTDB taxonomy): domain Bacteria; phylum Pseudomonadota; class Alphaproteobacteria; order Rhizobiales; family Beijerinckiaceae; genus Methylocapsa. Next base: position 546 of record DASYNQ010000443.1, read on the forward strand.
TGCCGTGCTCATCAGGATGCGGGACATCGCGCCCGAACCGCATGTTCTTCAATGGGTTAGCCGGTACCGGCGGGCGGGATTAAAAGGGGTCAAGGCGAGTGGCACGACGATCACCATGACCCGCGCCTCGAAACATTGGACTCGGATTGAAGCGAAGAAAACTTTTGCGGGCCTGACGCGCGCCCGGCGGCCGCGCAATGATCCCGCGCCGCCATGGACGGCTTCATTCAAGCTGCTTCTATGCCGCCCGACCGAGGCCAATCTGCCTGTGCGATCACGGCGCTTAAACCGGCGATCCGGGAACGCGATCCGCCGAAGTCACCACTCATCTCAGATCGCGGTTCGCAATAGGCACCGGCCGATTACCGGAAGCTGCGCGCCGCACATGGCCTCGTTGGCGCCATGAGTCGCCGCCGCAATCCTTACGATAACGCCAAGACGGACCGCTTCACGAAGACATTGAAGGCCGAGGCCGTGGATTTGAGGGACGACGACGAGGACGTAATCGACCTTCCCCGCTTCCTCGACGAGGTTTGCAATCATCGGAGGCTGCACTTCGCGCTCGGCTCCACTCGGAGCGGCGCGGCGTGAGGCCGGGCGAGACTAACAAAAAAGCCGCACGGCGATGTTGCGCGAGCCGCGGAACCGGTGCATTCTACCAAAGCAATTTGACCTGGTGTCCAAGCGTTGCAATCTGAAGGGACGCACCGTGGACGGTCAATAAACAATCAGGAAATTTTCAGGGAGGCAACGATGACTGTTGCACGCATTCTCGCGGCCAAGGGAAGGGATGTCGTCACCACCCAGTCGCATCGGACCTTGGCCGAGGCCGCCGCGCTTTTGACGGCGCGGAATATTGGCGCGGCCGTGGTCATTGACGCGCAAGGCCGCGTCCTTGGGATGCTATCGGAACGCGACATCCTTCATGCGGTTGGCACGGGCGGCGCGGTCGCGCTCAACGATGCCGTCTCAAAGCATATGACTGCGCCGGTCGTGACAACGGATGAGAACGAATGCGTTCATGTCGCAATGGAAAAAATGACCGTCCGGCGCTGCCGCCACCTTCCTGTCGTCGTCGACGAGAAGCTGGTCGGCATTGTGTCGATCGGCGACGTGGTTAAACACCGGCTCGAGCAAATCGAACACGAATATCAGGCGATGCGCGAATATATCGCGACCGCGTGAGCCAGAAAGGCCAAATTCACCACGCCGAGATTGCGCTCTTCGGGGAACTCATCGCGACGTCTTTGGCGATGTCCTGTATGACACGGCGCGTGGCCTCGCGGCCGATCGCGATAAGTTCGTCGGCGCGATGAAAATCGAAGAGGCCGACGGTGCCGAGCCGCGCATTGACGAGAACGTCGGGCGGATCGCCGGCGAGGCGCGAGCGCGAAATCCTGCCTTGCGCGATGTTGAACGCATCCATCATGGCGATCGCGATCCCCGGCGCGCCGTCCTCCCGTTTGCCAAAGAGGCGGCGCAGATTGCCGCCCATCCCGCCGAAGATGCGCGCTCTCAGCGAGGGTCCCGCTGCGGGCGTGCCGAAGTCATATTGTTCGAGCGCCGGCTCTATCGAGACACGATCGTCGATGATCGTTCCGCGAAAAGTCGTGTCGCCGACGAGATTGACGGCGACGACGACCTCGGCGCCAAGCGCGCGGCAGAGCGTGACGGGGATGGGATTGACCAGCGCGCCATCGAACAGCCAGCGCCCATTGATCTTCACCGGCTCGAAAATCCCGGGCATGGCGTAGGAGGCCCGGATAGCATCCGCGACATTGCCTTTGGTCAACCAAATTTCGTGTCCCGAGCCGATTTCGGTCGCGACAGTGGCGAATTTTTTGTCGAGGTCCTCGAAGCTTAGGCCGGAGAATTCGTGTTCGAGCTCGCGCCGCAGCCTTTCGCCGCCGAGAAAACTCACTCCCGAAAACGATACGTCCATGAGGCTTATGACACGCTTCCTTGTCAGGCCGCGGGCGAAATCTTCCAACTCCTTGAGCTTGCCGGCGGCATAGGCTCCCCCGACCAAGGCCCCGATCGACGTGCCGGCGACCACATCTGGATAAATCCCCTGTGCGTTCAGTTCGAGCAAGACGCCAATATGCGACCAGCCGCGCGCGCCGCCCGCGCCAAGCGCGATACCAAGCTTCGGCCAGCGAGCGGTAGCGATGTCCGCGGCACGTTCGTTAGCGCCCGCGCCGTTAACGTTCTTACGGTAAAACGGCCCCATCTTGTTCAATTGTCGGTCCTCGCGTGAGCGCCTTGGCGTGAACGGTCATGACTTGGCGGCGCGGCCAACGGAGTCTTGGCCTTCACCATAAACATGTTACCTTGCTCCAGAGTGTTCCCCGTCTTGGTTGAAAATGCCTTAAGCGGATGGGTGTTCACCGCGAACACGCGGATTTGATCAATGCGGCGCGGGAATTTTCGCTATCCCATTAAAAAGGCATAAATTTGAAAAGACAACATAGGTCGCGGCCCGGAACCTCTGGTATAAAATCGGAATTGCTTTAGTCGAAAACAAGCTTGGCTTTATCGCCGCCGAGCGTGACCTTGCGGTAGAAGCAAGAGCGTCGGCCGGTATGGCAAGCGCCGCCGTCGCCACCGGGTTCGACCGTCAAAAGCAGGGCGTCCTGGTCGCAATCGGTCCGGATTTCCGTGATTTTTTGAACCTGGCCCGATGTGTCGCCCTTGCGCCAGAGCGTTTGGCGCGAGCGCGACCAATAATGCGCCACGCCGGTCTCAAGGGTGAGCCGCAAGGCTTCCGCGTTCATATAAGCGAGCATGAGGATTTGCCCGTCGCTCGCGTCCTTCGTCACGCAGGCGATCAGCCCATCGGCATCGAAGTGCGGTGTGAACGTGATTCCTTCTTCCAATTCGCTCCTCCCGGTCTGGCTCGCGCCGGGACCGGGCGATGGAGAGGGCAAGGACGTCATATCGAATTTCCCGCGCCGTGTTACGCCGCCCAAGCAACAGCTCACACGGCCCGGGATTCTAGCGCTTATCCCGGCAAGTACGTAGAGCGCTCACTTGCCGCGCAGCATTGTCAAGAACCGGATTTGCTCGGCGGGATCGTCGCGAAAGATGCCGGTGAATAGCGTCGTGACGGTTTCCGCGCCGTGTTTGTGAACGCCGCGCATGGACATGCACATATGCTGGGCTTCGAGCATGACGGCGCAGCCGCGCGGGCGCAGATGCCGGTCGATAGCGCCGACGATCTGGGCGGTCAACGCCTCCTGCGTTTGCAGGCGTTTGGCGTAGATATCGACGAGCCGCGCCAGTTTGGAAAGCCCGGCAACGCCGGCCTCGGACGGATAATAGGCGACATGAGCCATGCCGAAAAAGGGCACCATGTGATGCTCGCAGTGCGACGAAAACGGAATCTCGCGGACGAGAACCATATCGTCGTAGCCGTGAACCTCCTCAAAGACGCGGGCGAGCACGCTCGTCGCGTCTTGTTGGTACCCGGAAAAGAACTCTTCATAGGCCTTGACGACCCGTTTTGGCGTGTCGCGGAGACCCTCGCGCGCGGGATCGTCGCCGGTCCAGCGCAAAAGAACCCGCACGGCCGCCTCGGCCTCCTCGCGCGTGGGGCGCGCTAAAGGTGAAATGTAGGGTCGTGGCTGTGGACGTTCAAGCAAGGACTTAACCACGGCATCCATGTGGCGCCTCCAATAAAGTTCGAATGAGCGTCCTTGGCGTTGCTCCCCATGAAAAGAGCACCGGACGGACGGTTGTCCGGGGAGTTTCGCCTGGAAATTTGCCAGATCTCGTTCGCCAAACCCTGCTTTCTTATATAGTATGGGTGGGGCGCCGTCACCTGGACCTCTATGTCAAGCGAAGCCAATTTTTTCGATATATATAGCCACCGAATCCTCGATCTGGCCGGCAATATTCCGCGCCAGGGGCGTCTCGCGGCGCCCACCGCCACGGCAACGGCCCATTCGAAGCTGTGCGGTTCGACGGTCGTCGTCGATCTT
>DASYNQ010000444.1:0-9083 GCA_036008425.1 Methylocella sp.
ATGCGCGGAATGAAGATCTGGCCTTCCTGTGTCTCCGAGGTGTGCAAGATAAGCATCCGCGGCAACAGTCCGAGCTGGATCGCCTGGCGGGCCAGGGAGAAGGCGCCGGTGATGACGGCCTGGCTCGCGATGACCGTGGCCGCCGTGGCAAGGATGACCAGCGGCAAAAGAGCCCAGTGCGGCGCGAGCAGGAAAAACGGATTTTCCACCGCCGACGGATCGGCGAGAACGAGCGCCCCTTGGCCGAGATAGTTCAAGGTCAGCGCCGGCAGCACGAAGAAAATCCACGCCGTCTGAATGGGAGCGCGGCCAAAATGGCCCATGTCGGCGTAAAGCGCCTCCGCTCCGGTCACGGCAAGAAATACCGAACCCAGCACCACAAAACCGAGCATGCCGTGGCCGAATAGAAACGTTACGCCGTGGATCGGATTGAAGGCTTGGAGGATGCGTGGCGCGTCGCCGATGTGGGCCGCGCCGAGAAGGCCGATCGCGAGAAAAAAAACCGCCATGACCGGGCCGAAGAAGGCCGCGACGCGCGCGGTCCCGCGGCTTTGCGCCCAGAAGATCGAAATCAGAATGACGATCGTGATCGGAAGGATATAGGCCGAAAAAACCGGGGTGACGAGTTCGAGGCCCTCAATCGCGGAAAGAACCGAGATCGCCGGCGTGATGACCGCGTCGCCCGAAAACAACGCCGCCCCCGCGACGCCCAGGAAAAAAACCGGCGCCACGCCATGGCCGAGCGCCGACTGGGCCAGCGCCATCAGCGACAAAGTGCCGCCTTCGCCCTTGTTGTCGGCGTACATAAGAAACAGCACATATTTCGCGGTCACCGTAAAAAATAATGCCCAGATGAGCAGGGACACGGTTCCGACGACCCCCGTGTCGGTCACCCCGGCGGCTTTAATATGATGAAGCGATTCGCGCAACGCATAGAGCGGGCTCGTCCCGATGTCGCCATAGACGACGCCAAGCGACCCGAGCGCCATCGCGGCAAAGGCGGTTTTTCGCGGGACGGCGGGATCGCAGGCCTCGCGCCGCGCGGTCGGCGGACCTTGCTCTTGCGCGATTTGGTGCCCCATTCCGAATGTCCCTCGGGGGCCGCCGTCATGAGCCGGTACAATTGGCGGAACCCGGTTGTTGCAACGCAATATAGCCTCTTCCCGGCCAGGAAAGAAGGGGTGATTTTGCCCGAGGATCCGCGCCGGACGCCGTTATGATTCGCGCCGGGATCCTTCGAGCCGAGGCCGCCCCGCCTTGCGATTTATGAGCGTCATGAACCATGAATCACGGAGATGCCGCTCGGTTTCGTTATAAGCCCCACGGAGCTTGGAGATAACGTTTCATGCCGGAAATGTTACCTGGGATTTTTTACCGATCTTGCCCGCGACCTTGCGCGAAGCTGGCGGCGCTTGGGCGCGAACGCGGCGCGGGGCTCGAACAAACAAGGAACCCTGCGCTATCGGGTAACTTTCATGACGATTCCACCCTTTAACTAACTTTCACGGCGGCGTCATATTTGTTTTGGACCACCCGCCGGGGCGAAGCGGGCGACGACCAGGGGTGAAGAACGGCAGAACATCAAGGCTGCATAGACGGCTTCATACCGTGAGGCGGGGAGTGCGCGCGATGGTGGCGTCTCAGTTACCCGCCTTTGCGGCCATATGCTAGCGGTGAAGGCAGATTCGGTGAAGGCCAGAGTCGTAACCCGTCCCGATGAACACTTGGAACGCATGCCGGGCTTTTCAATCGAGAAGTCCTGCTCGATGTTTGCGGCGCAAGGAAACTTACATTCTAGCGTCCTTGCCGGTCGCGCCGCTGGTTCATGAAGCGCTCGAATTCCTCGCGATCCTTGGCGTGGCGGAGATTTTCCATGTAGTCCGCGAATTCGCGCTCGGCGGCGGCGAGCCGTTTGCGCTCTTCCTCGAGCCGCGCGAGTTCGGTGGCGCGCCACTCGTCGAAAGCGCGATTTCCGGTCGAGCCCGAGGCAAAGCCTTGCCAATTGCTTGCCGCAAAGCCCCAGCGGCCGGAGGCCCAGTTTGCTTGGTTGCCCCATTTTTCTCGCCCGAAAGAAAGGATGTCGCCAGGGTACCCGGATTTCCTTTGCCAAAATTTCCAGCCGAGGACGGCGAGGCCGATTGGCCAAAACACGATAAAGCCCAAAACCATCGCGAGAACTTCCACGAGCTTCCAAGGCTCCCCAGGCGCGCATCCCAGCCACTCCGCTCTGCCGGATTGGTGCGTCGAGCACGATTGAGAGGGGTTTACGGTGTCGGCATTCATGTGTTGTCTAGCTCCTCTCCTCGCCACTCGCCGCTCCGTCTCCGCCGCGCGATCGGCGCAGCGGCGTTGCGTGGCGCACCAGACATATGTTCGGATTTCCCATTGTCGACGTTTGGGAAGCGGAAATTCCCGACTATCCAGGAAGCGGCGTAAGGCTGACGCGGTGCTTGCCGCGCCCGTTCCGCGAGGCATGACGCCGGTTGTCGCTTCGGCCGTATCTCCCATATAAAGATTTCGTGAAAAGGTGACGCGATGCCGCAAATAACCGTCTATACGACGGCCGCTTGCCCCTATTGCCGCCGGGCCAAGGACTTGTTGCGCAAAAAGAACCTCGCTTTCACCGAGATCGCGGTGGATGGCGACCCGCGGACACGCGGGGACATGACGGCAAGGACGCATGGCCGCATGAGCGTTCCGCAAGTCTTTTTCGACGATATTCATATCGGCGACTGCGACGAACTGCACGAACTTGACCGCGATGGCAAGCTCGATGAGCTTCTGGACGGCGGAGTGCAATGATCAAATTCGCCTTGCTTTGCGCGCGCGGCCATGAATTCCAGAGCTGGTTCCAGAGCAGCGAGGCTTTCGACGCACAGGTCAAATCCGGCCTCGTCCTTTGCCCACTTTGCCAGGTGACGGAGGTGACAAAAGCGATCATGGCGCCGGCAATCGCGAGCCGGGGTGAGGCGAAGTGCGCCAAACCTCCGGCACAACCTCAGTCGCAAACCAAGGTCGCCCTTCTCGATCGGCGTGACCTAAAATCGCGGGCAATGATCGACGCTTTTCGTCGACGCATTCTTGCCGAGACGGACGATGTCGGCACCCGCTTTGCCGAGGAAGCGCGCAAAATTCACAATGGCCTCGTCCCCGAGCGAGCGATCCATGGCCTGGCGAGTATCGGCGACGCGCGTGCCTTGATCGAGGAGGGCGTGCCGGTTTTGCCGGTCCCGCCTTCGCCGGACGAGTATAATTAGTTCGACTGCATGCAGCCAAATCGTGCGTGCCGGCACTTCGGGTCAGGAGATATTGCAAAGAGATTTAGGACGAATTTGGCGGAGAAGCCGAATGGCGGCGCACGACGGAAGCCCTAGCATGTACGGCGCGGCAACAGGCCCCGCGTTTTCGCGCAAATCGTCGTTGTTCGGCATATCCCAGCGTGCCGCCGTCGCCTTTTTTCGATGCCCGGCCGGCTGCGGCGCAATCCCTAAAGGTCCCCCAGTTCAATCCAGTGTAGTATCTCACGCAAAGCTTTACAGTGGATTCGGTCGGGGGCATGGCTCTATCGGGCCATGCCAGAGAAATGCTGTGCAGGGTTGACTTCCAGCGAGTACACAATCCAATATTTTTTGGAATTGTACACTTTTGGACTTAGCGGCGGGCGAAGTCCGAAAGTTTAGACTTTTCCGCTTCCATCGCAATGGTTGCACGTGCCCTTTCCAGTGCCACCACAATGTTCACATTTGCTGCTTCCTTCCTTTCCTGTTCCCTTACATTGTGGACAGTCGACGACCTTTTTGCCTCCACATACTGGGCAGGTAGCCATTAGGTTTCTCCACATAAGTTGGATGCAAGGTTCATCCTAACTAATTCGCGTGGTTTGTAAAGTTCATAATCGCCCTTTCCTATAGAGCCAAAACCTCGAGCGCTCGAAACCCGCGATATCATTTTTGTTGGCGTATGAAGCTCGCGCTTGTCCTCGAGGATGTCTTTTCCGTTTTTTTGGCGCAGCGTGAATCCGATTGGAAGCCAGGGTAGAATCTGGAAGAGAAGCCCAATGAGTAAAGTGACGACGCAGGAAACCGTTTATGTGACTTGATACCGCTACGACGCCAGGGAGATGCTGGGCTGCGCTCACCTCGAGCGACTTCACCACGCAATATTTCTTTGGACGCACGGTGGAATCCGATTGGAAGAGCGGCTCAGAGTGTCGGCACCTGGAATACCGACTGGATCGAGGAACTCAAGAAGCTGCCGGAAGCGATCGTCACTCATGAGATCGAGCCGATGGGCGAAGTAGTGCGGCTCACCAACCGAATCCCCGGACTATATGGTGGAAGGGACGGCGCGGCTGCCCGGTCATTTTCTGCGGGTTGAAATCGCTCCTCGAAGCCGGACGCGTCCCAAAAATTCCGACACCGCAACCCCCAACCAAGCCGGACCGGTGATCATCTCATCCGCTTCTCTGCATGGTTACTTTGCAATCATTTCTTATCGACAACCGCTTCCAGCGCCGCCTCGAAGCTGGCAAAATTGCGCGGGTTGGCGCCGAAATCGTAAGGCCCGAAGCGCGACACCGAACGGATGTCGATTCGCGTCTGACCGGCGAGCGGCCTTAGCCTCAACGTGATATCGGAAGGAAAGCCGAAGATAAAGCTGGTGGCGATGGCATCGATATGGCCAAGACCCGCACGCCCCCCCGGCCTCTGTTCGACGATCTTCCATCCGTTTGCCGCCAGCGCCTTCACAGCGGCATCGAACGCTTCCCGCGCGTCGAGATCGAGGAGGATCGGCTGAATCTGCGGATAGGCCTTGATCTGCGCCTTGCGTCTCGCGATCGCGACGCTTGCCGGAGTGGTATCGCCGCGCGCGGCCAAGGCGTTGTGTGAAAGGGAAAAGTTTGGCGGATCGGCGATATCGGTCGAGATATCGGCAAGACGCGGCAGGCGCATGGTTTGTTGCGCGAGATAGGCCGGGTATGCCAAAAGCAGAGCGGCGAGAACGAGCCCCGCGAGGGCGTGGCCGGCGCCCTTGCGCCCGCTGCGCCAAATTATCGCAAATGCCAAAATCGCGGATAAAATCGCGCCGCAGGCAATCACAACCGCCCCGCCGAGGACCGCGATCAGGTCAACGCCTCGCGCAACGCCCAAAATGCCTATAACAGCGACGGCAAGCGAAAACATCGCGAGGCGCCGGCTGAGCATGGCCGCCTTGGAATAGGGCTCCTCGACGATCAGACGCCGCATGTCGAAAATTCCTCTTGCGATCTATTTGCGCCAAGAGCGCCAAATGGCTACAGCATTCTAGGCGAACCAGCCATGCCGAATTTGCTCGATTTCCGCTTCTAATTTGCACGCGGCGCTGCTTCGGCGGGAATTTTCCGCGCGGGACCTCCTTGGTTCGACTCTCGCCGCCATCGAGCGCCTCAATCCGGCCTTGAACGCGATTGTGCAAAAGGATGCCGCCTCGGCCTGGCGCGCGGCGAGCGAATCGGATTCACGCATCGCCCGCGGGAGGCCCGTCCCCTCGAAGGCGCACTCTGGCTCGACGAACCTTACGCTCCGGTCGATGCAACGGTGGCGGCAGCCCTGCGCAAGGCGGCGCTCATGCTTGAAGAGGCCGGGGCAATCGTCGATGAGTCCGCGCGCCCGGCGTTTTCATTCGAGGAAGCCTGGGAGGTATTCGCGGTCCTTACCCATGCGCTCAGCGGCGCCGGCCCGCCTGATAAGGTCCGCGACAAATGGGCCGCCCGCGAACACGATTTTTTGACCAGCGATCTCTCCCATCGCGCTCTGCAAGCGCGCGGGATGCGCCTGAGCACGCCGGTTTCATCGGCTTTCGGGCTCGGCGGCAACGCCTTCGCCAGGAGTGGGCACGGTTTTTCCAACATATCGACGTCGTGCTTTGCCCGCCTGCTTCTACGGGGCCCATCCGGCACGATCAACAGTCAGATCCGCATGCGCGATCAATCGAGGTCAATGGCAAACAAAGGCCTTATTTCGACCTGATTCTGTGGGCTTGTCTCGCATCTGGCGCCGGTTTGCCGGCCGCCGTCGCTCCGGCGATGCTTGGAGCGGATGGATTGCCGCGCGGCGTCCAATTCGTCGCGGCGAGCTTCGAGGACGCGCCGCCATCGCTTGTGCCGCGATGCTCGAAGCACTCGGCGCAAGTTTTAGAGCCCCGCCGATGGCAACGCCTTGAGCGCGGCGGTAGGCTTACGGCAAAACAATTCGCGATCGCGGCACATGCTTCCTGCAAGTCAGGAGGGTTAGCGTGATCGCGCACGGCTGGAAGCAGCAAAGATCTCGCGTTAGCAGCGTGGTCTACGCGACGGTTTCACGATTTAATTCGAAAACGAACGAAGCGGGTTACATGGCGTTAACTTCCTCCCCACATGATCACTCGTGAAAGCTCCACGCGCGCCGATGTTGCCGCTTACAGTTTGGATTTATGGAAATGAGCACCGATCAGAACATTCCGCAAAAAGCCGCCGCCTCGGATCGCCCCCCCGATCTCCTTTCAAGGCTCTATCGCGAAATCGGGATTTCCGCCGTCGCCGCGGCGCTCGAGGCAACCGCCCGCAAGCCGCAAAAGTCCGCCCCAAGCCGCAAGGACATTCCCGCGGTGCTCAGGGATGACGAGGCGGCGTAGCCATACCCCGGCGCGGGGGCCGTCTGCCTTTTAATTTGATGGTTTTGCCGCTTTGCGGTACACTCGCTTATGACCAGCATAAGCCGACGGCTTTTTTTGCAGGGCGCCGGCGGATTCGCTTGGGCAACAGCCGGGCTTGGCGCCTACGTGTTCGCGTTTGAACCGGGTCTGCGTATCAACGTCACTTCCTATCGCGTTACCCCACCACATTGGCCGGACGGATTGACCCTCAAGGCCGCCGTGCTGGCGGACATCCATGCCTGCGAACCTTGGATGCCCGCGAGCCGCGTCCGCGGGATCGCAAATCTAACGAACGATCTTGCGCCCGACATCGTCTTTCTGCTTGGCGATTTTTCAGGCGGCCACCGATTTGTGACCGGCCCGGTGATGCCCGATGACTGGGGCGAGGCTCTCTCGGTTCTGAAAGCGCCGCTCGGCGTCTACTCGGTTCTCGGCAATCACGACTGGGGGCATGGCGCCCTGCCCGGGATGCCAGCCGACGGCGCCGAAGGCGTGCGCCGCGCCTTGCATTCGGCCGGTATCGACGTTCTCGAAAACCATGCACTGCGCGTAACGAAAAACGGCCAACCCTTCTGGGTCGCCGGCCTTGGCGATCAAATCGCCGAACCGAAGGCGCCAAGGCATTTTTCGGGCCGCGACGATCTTGCCGGGACCATGGCACAAATTAAAGGTCCGGGGCCAATCATCTTGCTGGCCCATGAGCCCGCCATTTTCCGGCGTGTTCCAGGCCGCGTTTCGCTTACCCTCTGCGGCCACACCCATGGCGGCCAGGTGAACCTCCCCATTTTCACCGAGGATTTCATGCGTCGCCACTACGGGTGCGATATTATCTACGGTCATCTCGTCCAAGGAGACCGTCATCTCGTTATCTCCGGCGGCCTTGGCACAGCCCACGCGCCAGTTCGCTTCATGCGCCCGCCGGAAGTGGTCGAGCTGACCATCGGGGGCATGCGGCCGCAATCCTGAGCCGGGCGGCATCGCACCGAATAGTTTCACGTGAAAAATTTTGGTGCAATCGGCGGGGCGAAAATACTCCATGGCATCTTACATCGGGCGGCTTGAGACCGGTGAGAATGCGCGGAAAACCGATGGGATTGCGCGGGCCGGCCGAACAATGGATCAAGGAGGGCAAGGGCGCGCTGAAATGGACGCGGCTGCTATCCCGCCTATTCGGAGCCAACGCCGTCCGTCTCCAGGCATCCCCTGAACAGGGGGTGCCCGAATGCGGCCTCGTGACACTCAATCCGCGAGAGGATCGTTATGATGCATTGCAACAATAGCAATAGAAGACGGGAATCTCCCCCTCACCTCATTGAAATATCTGGTACGCTGAAGGAGAGTCCCGGACAATGGCTTCGCCCCTCCATCCGCGGGACCCACGCCTGATTTTGGAGTTGCCAGAGCGATCGCACAAAGTATAACTAGGGTTTAATCCAGGTCTCGTTCACATGGAGTGCGCATAGCATGGCCCGCGTCACCGTTGAAGATTGTGTCGACAAGGTCGAAAATCGGTTTGAACTCGTTCTGATCGCGAGTCACCGGGCGCGCGGAATCGCCGCCGGCGCGCCGATAATGGTTGACCGCGACAACGATAAAAATCCTGTGATCGCCCTGCGCGAGATCGCGGAGTCCGCCTTGGTGCCGGAGGATCTCAAAGAAGATTTTATTCAATCCCTGCAAAAGCAAGTCGAGGTGGATGAACCCGAGGCCGAAACTGTGCCGGCGCTGTCCTCGACACTCGAGGGATCCGATGCCGTGGGGGAGTTCGACCGGATGACGGAGGAAGATCTGTTGCGAGGGCTCGAGGATCTCGTCCCGCCCGCCGACCCCGAGGACGAGGGCGACTGAACCTGGGCTGTGGCGGCAACATGACCCGCCTAAGCAAGTTTGGGTTGGCAAGCCGACGCAATCTTGCCTAAAGCGTGACCCGATCCGGCAAGTTGTGGCCTTTTCTGGGCCGGATCATGCGATACAATCAAAAAGACAAAGAGCAGGATCCGGTCGAATTCCTACCGGAGCATGACCTGACGCCACCTGTCGCGGGTCGGCCCAATTATGATGCGGCAATATGAACTCGTCGACCGGGTCCGGCGCTATAACCCGCAAGCCGACGAAGTGGCGCTTAACCGCGCCTATGTCTATGCGATGAAGGCACATGGAGCGCAAATACGCGCTTCCGGCGATCCATATTTTTCGCATCCCCTCGAAGTCGCCGCCATTCTCACCGACATGAAGCTCGACGAAGCGACGATCGTCGCGGCGGTCTTGCACGATACGATCGAGGACACCGATTCGACGCGCGAGGAAATCGACAAGCTTTTCGGCAGCGATATCGGCCGTCTTGTCGACGGACTGACCAAGCTCAAGAAGCTCGACCTTGTCTCGAAGCGCGCCGAGCAAGCGGAAAACTT
>DASYNQ010000445.1:0-1510 GCA_036008425.1 Methylocella sp.
CGAAGCGTTTTGCACCTTCCTCGAGCGTTCGCCACGGGCGGAGCGGGCGCGTGTGACAATGTTACAGATCACGCCCAAGTCACGCTCGGAGGTTCCCGAATATGCCCGCTTGCAGCGCGAATTGGCGGAAGAAGTCGGCCGGGTCAATGGCAAACTCGGCGATGTCGATTGGACTCCGCTGCGCTACATCAACAAGACAATGAGCCGCTCGGCTCTGGCCGGGCTTTATCGTATCGCGCGGATCGGCCTCGTGACACCCTTGCGCGACGGCATGAATCTCGTCGCGAAGGAATATGTCGCGGCGCAAGCACCGGATAATCCTGGCGTGCTCGTCTTGTCGCAATTCGCCGGCGCGGCCCATGAGCTAAAAAACGCCTTGATCGTCAACCCCTACGATATTGAAGCGACCGCCGCCGCCATCGCGCGCGCCTACGCCATGCCGCTCGAAGAACGCAAGGACCGCTGGAGCGGCTTGATGGCGGCGCTTCGCGCGAATAGCATCCACCATTGGACAGCCCACTTCCTTCAGGCTCTGGGCAATGAACACGAAGGCAAGGAGATCGACGCCTCTCTGACCGAGGACGCTCGTCTGCCCGCCACCGTCGGCCTGGGCCGGACCGCGCCGCTCCACGCGAGCTAGGACGGCCTTGCGGCGCTGAGCCGTGATCTCGCCGCGGCGCGGCGGCCGGCCGCTCATTCTTTAGCCAAAACCTAGCTGGCCAAGCCAAACAAGCAAGGGCGATCAGGCGAGCCCCGTGCCATAGTGCTTGCGGTGAGATGCCTTGACGGGCAAGGATCCAAACATGGTTTGGATGGCAGGACGCAAAGCATGACCCGCGACGGAAAAATACGCGTGGCGGTCAGGGGATGGCCGCTGGCGGCGAGGCTTTTATTCATAGCCGCGTTTTTTAGCTTTTGCGGCGCCGGTCACGCCGCCGATTGGGCTTCGGGCACGGCGCCTCCCGCCGCCTGGAAGGATCCGGCGAGCTTTGGCGTCGCCTGCTCGGTTGGCGCGCCGTTCTGGTCGCCGCCGGTGGCAAGGGCGGAAGATTTGCCCTGGGCTTCCGTCTGGCTTGGGCATTTTTCCGGCGGCCGCCACTTTGAAGATGGCAATGGGCAAACCTTCATCGATTGGCGGGATGACAAACTCTGCTTTCCCTCGCGCCAAAAGTGTCAAGCCCGGATCGCCGGCTTGCGCCGCGCCTATCGACGTCCCGAGGGCTTTTGGACCTGTTTACTGCTGCGCTGAGTGGCGCGGAAGCGTTTGGCACCTGCGCACTCCATATTCGAGCGCAGCGGGTTTGGAGAGCCGCAATGTTCAATGCCCTGAAAAGTTTTATCGCCGAGGTCGCCCGCGCGGAGGCGCCCGCCCGGAGCTTTGGTGAGGAGGATTATCGTCTCGCCGCGGTGGCTTTGCTGATTCATGTCGCCAATGTCGACGGCCAGACGGACCTCGCCGAGCGGCGCCGACTGAAGACGATCATCGAGGAGCGGTTCGGTCTCGACGCGA
>DASYNQ010000446.1:0-3085 GCA_036008425.1 Methylocella sp.
ATCACCGCCGGGCAAATTCTGGTCACGCTTGGCGATACCGAGGAGCGCCATCGCTATCTGAACGCGAGGGCGACGATTGGCCGCCTCCTCGATCTCCGCGCCGTGCCGGTCATCAACGAGAACGATACGGTCGCGACATCCGAAATACGCTACGGCGACAACGATCGCTTGGCCGCCCGCGTCGCGACCATGGCGAGCGCGGATCTCTTGATTCTGCTCTCCGATGTGCCTGGGCTTTACACCGCGCCGCCGGCGGAAAACCCCGCGGCCGAGCTTGTTCCGGTGGTTGCGCGCGTGGATGAAAGGATCGAGGCGATGGCCGGCGGCGGCTCGCCGCTGTCGCGCGGCGGCATGCGCACCAAGATCGAGGCGGCGAAAATCGCGACAACCGGCGGCACCCATATGCTGATCGCCGACGGAAGGGTCGCGCATCCCGTGTCGCGCCTCAATGCTCCGGTGCCTTGCACCTGGTTCCTGACCGGCTCCAACCCGGTCACCGCGCGAAAAAAATGGATCGCCGGTTCGCTAGAGCCACGCGGTGCCTTGCATGTCGATGCCGGAGCAGCAAACGCAATCGCGAATGGCAAGAGCCTGCTGCCCGCCGGCGTCACGCGGGTCGAGGGTAATTTCACGAGCGGCGATTGTGTGTTAATCCGCGATGCCCGCGCGGCCGAGATCGGGCGCGGCCTTGTGGGCTATGACGCGAGCGAGGCGGTCTTGATCGCCGGACGCAATTCGCAGGATATCTTGAGCTTGCTCGGCACTGCGGGGCGCGCGGCGATTGTTCATCGCGACGACATGGTCCTCGCCGGCGGCCAATTTGCCGCACCGGCGCGGGGTACGAATGGAAAGTCTTAAGCGCATGGAAGATCGCAACGGCGAAGCCGATGCCGCGAATGTAATGGCCGGTATCGGGCGCGCGGCCCGCGCCGCCGCGCATGCGCTTTCGCTCGCTTCGACCGAGACAAAGAACCGGGCGCTGCGCGCCGCCGCTGCGACAATACGCCGGCGCGCGACAGACGTTCTCGCCGCCAACGCGCGTGACATGGCGGCCGTCAAGACGAACAGTGCCGCGCCCGCCTTCCTCGAGCGGCTGGCGCTCGATCGCTCCCGCGTCGAGGCCATGGCAAGCGGCCTCGACGCCGTCGCCGCGCTTCCCGATCCCGTGGGCCGCGTGCTCGCGCGGTTCGAGCGGCCGAACGGGCTTTCGATCGAGCGCGTCGCGACCCCGCTCGGCGTGATCGGCGTCATTTATGAAAGCCGCCCGGCGGTGACGGCGGACGCCGGCGCTCTCTGCCTCAAGGCCGGCAATGCGGCAATTCTGCGGGGAGGTTCGGAAAGCTTTTTTTCCGCACGGTGCATCCATGAATGTCTCGCCGCGAGTCTCGATGAAGCAGGTCTTCCAACGGCCGCGATAACCCTTGTGCCGGTAAAGGACCGCGCGGCGGTCGGTGAGATGCTCGCGGGACTGAATGGCAATCTCGACGTGATCGTGCCGCGCGGCGGCAAGAGTCTGGTCGCCCGCGTCCAGGCCGAGGCAAGAGTGCCGGTCTTCGCGCATCTCGAAGGCATCGTGCATGTGTTCGTCGATCGCGATGCCGATCTGAAAAAGGCGGAAGCAATCGTTTTCAACGCCAAGCTCCGGCGCACCGGTATTTGCGGCGCGGTCGAGACTTTGCTCGTCGATCGCGCCTGCGCGCGCACGCATCTCGCGCCGCTCGTTAAAATGCTGCTCGATGCCGGCTGCGCCGTGCGCGGGGATGCCGCCACGCTCTCCATTGACGCGCGGGTCACGCCAGCGAGCGAGGCGGATTGGACCGCCGAATATCTCGACGCGATCATTTCCGTGCGTGTGGTGGAAGGCCTCGATCAGGCCATCGCGCATATCGAAACCTTTGGTTCGCATCATACCGATTGCATCGTGACCGAAAATCAGGCAACGGCGGAGCGGTTCTTGAAAGAGGTGGATTCGGCCATTGTGACGCACAATGCCTCGACGCAATTCGCCGACGGCGGCGAGTTTGGGTTTGGCGCCGAGATCGGCATTGCGACGGGCCGGATGCACGCGCGTGGCCCGGTAGGGCTAGAGCAGCTGACCTCTTTCAAATATCGCGTTCGCGGCAACGGGCAGATTCGCCCTTGAATCTCGCTGCGCCTGATACCAACTCGGATGGGCGCCCGACTCATGGCGAAGGCCGTCATTGCGAGGAGCATTGCTCCGAAGCAATCCAGGAGCAGGCGGAAACATGCTGGATTGCTTCGCTCCGCTCGCAATGAGGGCTCCTTTCGGGCCAACCCCCTTTAAGCTGCCACCTTTTGCGCCGGGCCTGCGCGTTGGTTTGTTCGGCGGCAGCTTTAATCCGCCGCACGACGGACATAGGGAGGCGAGCCTTCTGGTGCTGCGCCGTCTCCAACTCCATCGCATCTGGTGGCTTGTGAGCCCTGCCAATCCGTTGAAAGATGCGCGGGAATTGGCGCCGCTCGCAATGCGCGTCGAAGCGGCGCGCAGGGTTAGTCAACATCCGCGCATCAAAATCACGGCGATCGAGGCCGCGATCGGCTCCGCTTATACGTTCGACACGATCTCCTATTTGAAACGGCGCTGTCCCGGCGTGCATTTCGTCTGGCTGATGGGGGCGGATAATTTTCGTGCCTTCGATCGCTGGCAACGCTGGCGCGACATCGCAAGGCTTATTCCAATCGCGATTATCGATCGCCCCGGCTCGACGCTGACGGCGCTGCATGGGCGGGCGGCGGAAGCGTTGGCGCCTTATCGCCTGGATGAAACGGACGGTGCGCGTCTTGCCACGACGGTGCCGCCGGCATTCATGTTTCTGCACGGGCCGCGCTCGCCCAGGTCTTCGACCGAGCTTCGCGGCAAGTCGCAACCCGTCGTCGCTGGCGACATAATGAACGCAAAAAAGCAGTGTTAGAATTTCTGCTCATGACCCTGGCTGTGTAAAAACGCGCGGGGCGATGTGATTCTCGCGGTATGATTGCTGCGCGATTTGCGGAGGGATCGGATGAAGCGCTTTGTTTGAGGGGATGGATCGCCGGCAGAGCACCCTTTTCCCTGAATGCCTGG
>DASYNQ010000447.1:0-7113 GCA_036008425.1 Methylocella sp.
AATCTACCGGCCGCTCTATCTGAACCAGGCGCCCTTCCTTTTTACCGGCCGCCGCACCTCGGAACTCACCAAATACGCGGCCAACGCTTTTCTCGCCACTAAAATAACCTTCATCAACGAGATCGCCGATCTTTGCGAGCGAGTCGGGGCCAATGTCCAGGACGTGGCGCGCGGGATCGGCCTCGACAAGCGCATCGGGTCCAAATTCCTGCATGCGGGTCCGGGCTATGGCGGCTCCTGTTTTCCGAAGGACACCCAGGCTCTGATCAAGACCGCCCACGATCATGGGTCTCCGGTCCGCATCGTCGAGGAGGTCGCCGCGATCAATGACCGGCGCAAGAGCTCCATGGCCCGCAAGGTTCTGGCCGCCTGCGGTGGTTCGGTGCGCGGCAAGACCATCGCGGTTTTGGGCCTCACCTTCAAACCGAATACCGACGATACGCGCTATTCCCCCGCGATTTCGATCATCACCGCGCTGCAAGATGCCGGGGCGCGCGTCAACGTCTTCGATCCCGAAGGCATGGATCAGGCGCGCCTTGTTCTTGAAGGTCTCACCTTTTTTTATGACTCCTATTCCTGCTGCGACAAGGCCGACGCGCTGGTCATCGTGACCGAATGGGATGCATTTCGCGCGCTCGATCTCGATCGCGTCAAATCGGCTCTCGCCGCGCCGATCATGATCGATCTGCGCAACATCTACGATCCGGCGGACATGGCGCGGCGCGGTTTTGTCTATTCTAGTGTCGGGCGAGGCGCCCCCCAAAGCGAAAGCATGGGCTCATAGACCGAGGGCGGTCAAGCCTGGGTGGCTGGCGGGACGCGGTCCGGCGGGCCACAGGAACTTGCGGTCTGCCGGGGCGATCGGCACGTCGTTGATGCTTGCTTCCCGGCGGCGCATCAGTCCATCGCCGTCGAATTCCCATTGCTCGTTGCCGTGCGCGCGAAACCAATGGCCGGAATCATCGCGCCACTCATATTGGAAGCGAACACTGATGCGGTTTTCATGGAACGCCCAAAGCTCCTTGATGAGCCGGTAATCAAGTTCATTGGCCCATTTGCGGGTAAGGAATTCGACGATGGCCGCGCGCCCGGCAAAAAATTCCGAGCGGTTTCGCCAGCGGCTGTCTTCGGTATAGGCAAGCGCGACGCGGGCAGGGTCGCGGCTGTTCCATGAGTCCTCGGCAAAACGAACTTTTTCTAGCGCGGTTTCGAGCGTGAAGGGGGGCAAGGGCGGACGGCTTGGCACGGCGGCATGCTCCGTTTCTTGGCATTGGGGCGACCGGATAGAAGCTTAAACCAAAGGGATGGCGTCCAAGCAAGTTCTTACCCGGCTCCCTGGCTGGCACGAGCTTGCTCCTTGGTTCGAAAAAATTGGTGCGATTCACACGTATCCCCCGGCGCGCTGCGCGAGCTCTTGACAAGCCAAATTTCTATAGAATTAGTATTTAAACGTGCGTTTTGCCGAAATAGTCGTTCGCAAAACTTTTGGGGGTTGGGCATTTCAAAAGACAGGATAGTTGCGCGCATGATGCCGGCGTTTGCTTGCATATCGAACGGTTTCGCCGCGATCGCCGTCGGCGTCATGGCATTGCAAGGTCGGCAACTCGCGAAAGCCTTGGGCGCCGAATCATTCCGCGTGGCCGTATGGATGGCCTGCTTGAGCCTGTGGTTTGCCGCCGCCTCGCTTCCGGCGATGAGCGGGGAGGCGAAACTCCTCAATGTTTCCTATGATCCCACGCGGGAACTATATACGGAAATCAATGATTTGTTCGCGGAGCGCTACAAATCCCGCACGGGCGTGAGCGTGATCATCGAACAGTCGAACGGGGGGTCGAGCAAACAAGCGCGTTCGGTCATCGACGGGCTAAATGCTGATGTCGTCACTTTGGCCCTCGCCTGGGACATTATCGCGATCGAGCGCGCCGGGCTGATCAGGCCTGGCTGGCAGGAGAAACTTGCTTACAACTCCTGCCCCTACACTTCGACTGTCGGCTTTCTCGTGCGCAAGGGCAATCCGAAAAACATCAAGGATTGGAAGGATTTGACCCGCCCGGACGTGGAGGTGATCGTGGCCAATCCCAAGACGAGCGGCGCCGGGCGCTGGGCGTTCCTGGCGCTATGGGGCGCGGTAGCCGGGGCGACGACCCACGATCCCTCCACGCCGGAGGGATTGCAGGAAACGCAAGCGGCGGCGCGAGCGGCGCGGGACTTCCCAGTTTATCAGAACGCCGAAGCCCGGGCGGCCATCGAGACCTTCTACAACCACAACGTTCCGGTTCTGGATACCGGCGCGCGCGGCTCGACCGTGACCTTCGCGCAAAAGCAGCTTGGCGACGTCTTGTTGAATTGGGAAAGCGAGCTCTGGCTGGCGCTGGACGAGTTTGGCAAGGACAAGTTCGAAATCGTCTATCCGCCGCGCAGCATTCTCGGCGAGCCGCCTGTCGCCGTTGTCGACGAAGTGGTGGACAAAAAAGGCACGCGGGATCTCGCGGAAGCCTACTTGAAATTTCTCTATACGTCCGAAGCACAGGAGACTGTGGCGCAGCTTCATTACAGGCCGCGCGATGTCGATGCCTTGAAGAAATACAGCGCGGAATTGCCGCCTCTCCCGCTCTTCACCATCGACGAGACCTTCGGCGGCTGGGAAAAGGCGCATAAAACGTTCTTCGCCGGAGGCGCCTTGTTCGATCAGATCTACAGGCCGGCAAAATGAGCGGAAACGCAGCGGCGGGGGGACCCTCGGGATCGTCCGCGGGCAAGCCATTTCGCGCCGCGCCGGGACCATCCCGGCTTGTTCCGGGATTGCCGCTTACCCTCGGGTACACGCTGTTTTATCTCTCCTTGCTCGTACTGATCCCGCTCGCCGGGATGATTTTCAAGACGGCTCAGCTCGGCTGGAACGACTTCTGGCAGACCGTCACCGATCCGATCGTCGTCGCGTCCTACAGGCTTACTTTCACCGCTTCGGCAACCGCGGCGGCCGTCAATGGCGTGTTTGGACTGATTGTTGCCTGGGTGCTCGTGCGCGAGCCTTTCCCAGGCCGGCGCCTGTTCGACGCGCTCATCGACTTTCCTTTCGCCTTGCCGACCGCGGTCGCCGGTCTGACGTTCAGTTCGCTTTATCTGGCGGATGGTTGGATCGGCGGATTGGGCCGCCACCTCGCGGGCTCCATCAACGGGGTGGCGGCGCTCGCCGGGTTTGGCGAGGTCTTGTCCGTCGATTCCCTATCGTGGTTAAGTTTTCCCTATTCCAACACCAATGTGGGAATCGTGCTCGTCCTGATCTTCGTTGGACTGCCCTTCGTGGTGCGGACGGTCCAGCCGGTCCTGCGCGATTGGGATCCGGAATATGAACACGCAGCGTTGAGCCTGGGGGCCACGAGGTCGACGATTTTGCGGCGCGTTATCTTCCCTGAAATCTTGCCGGCGTGGCTCAGCGGTTTGGCGTTGGCCTTCGCCCGCGCGATCGGCGAATATGGTTCGGTGATTTTCATCGCCGGAAATATTCCTGGCAAGTCGCAGATCGCTCCCTTGCAGATCGTCACCAAGCTCGATGATTTTCGCACCTCGGAAGCGACCGCGATTGGCATCGTTTTGCTTATCTTCTCGCTCGTTATGTTGCTCGCGATCAATGGCCTCCAATTGTGGACGGGCCGTCGCGAAAGGGCGGCGTGGTGAGGCAATGCGCGCGGTTTCCCCCGCACGCATTTTTGAAACGAGGACCGGTTCATGGCGGAAGCGCTGGCGGCCCAAACGCAGACGACCAGAGCGTCCGGGAATCCGCCCCCGCCGGGCCATCCGCTCATCCGCCGCGTCATGATCGCGACGACGGTCATCTTTCTCACCCTCTTCATCGTGATACCTGTGGTGAACGTATTCGCCCAGGCTCTTTCCAAGGGGGTCGACGCCTATATCAGCGTATTGCATGTGGCCCGCCCGCCCGAGGGCGCGTGGCTAAGCCCGGCCGAGCGGCGCAAACTCGCGGCGGAGCGCGGTCAGGCCGAAAAGACATGGAGCTCAATCCGGCTGACCGCGGCCATCGCGGCCATCGTTGTTCCCCTCAACATCATCTTCGGGCTTGCGGCCGCGTGGTCGGTGACAAAATTCCGGTTCAAGGGCCGCTCCGTTTTGATCGCGCTGATCGACCTGCCTTTTTCGGTGTCGCCGGTCATCGCGGGCCTCATCTTCGTCCTGCTGCTTGGCCGTAGTGGCATGCTCGGCGCGTGGGCTTCGAACTGGACTTGGCCCGACCCTTTCTCGCTGCACTGGCGTGGCTTTGCGCGAGACTGGTGGCCGCTCGCCTTCACCAGAAGCTTCACTGGCATCATTTTTACGCCCCTGGCGATCGTGCTTGCGTCGATCTTTGTCACCTTTCCCTTTGTCGCGCGCTCGTTGATCCCGCTCATGGAAGCCCAGGGGTCCGGCGAAGAGGTGGCGGCCCTCTCGCTTGGCGCCTCGGGCTGGCGCACGTTCCGGAAGGTTACCTTGCCCAATGTAAAATGGGCGTTACTTTACGGCGTAATCCTCTGCACGGCGCGCGTCTTTGGCGAATTCGGCGCGGTCTCGGTGGTCTCGGGACACATCGACTCCAATGACACGATGCCTCTGCGAATCGAGAAACTGTGGAACGAATACAACAACCAGGCAGCGTTTAGCGTCGCGTCAATGCTTGCCTTTCTGGCGATCGTCACCCTGATCGTCCAGACAATCGTTGAGCGCCAAACAGGCGAGAGTGAAACGCGCCAGGTAGAGGAAGAAGGGACGCCATGAGCATCGAGGTTCGCGGGGTCAACAAGACCTACAAGCAGTTCAAGGCGCTCGACAATGTTAGCCTCAAGGTCGAGACCGGCGAACTCGTCGCCCTTCTCGGGCCGAGCGGCTCCGGCAAGACAACGCTTTTGCGCGTGATCGCCGGCATCGAAGCCGCCGACCCCGGCAGCGGGCCGATCCTCTTCGACGGCCGCGACGTTTCCGCCCAGGAGGCCGGCAAGCGCCGCATCGGCTTTGTCTTCCAACACTATGCGCTGTTCAAGCACATGAGCGTTTTCGAGAACGTCGCCTTCGGGCTGCGCGCGAGGCCCTGGCGCCTGAGGCCCAAGGAGGCGGAAATCCGCGCCAAGGTCGGCGAGCTTTTACAACTCGTTCAGCTGCAAAACTTCGCGCCGCGCTATCCATCCCAGATCTCCGGAGGGCAGCGGCAACGGGTGGCGCTGGCCCGTGCGCTCGCGGTCGAGCCTCGCGTTCTTTTGCTCGACGAACCTTTTGGCGCCCTCGACGCGACCGTCCGCCGCGAGCTGCGCCGCTGGCTACGCAAATTGCACCGCAGGATCCATGTAACGACCATCCTTGTCACCCACGACCAGGAAGAGGCGCTTGAGGTGTCGGATAGGGTTGCCGTCATGAACGAAGGGAGAATCGAGCAATTCGCCTCGCCGGAAGCAATCTACGACAACCCGGCCAATCCGTTCGTCTTCAAGTTTTTGGGCAGTTACAATCTTTTCCATGCCCGCAAGACAAATGCCGGCGATGCCGTGGCGGCCGGTCCGGCGGACGCTGGCAGCGTGACTTTCGTGCGTCCGCACGACATCGAAATAAGGCGTGAGAATTCCGACGGCGTTGGCATCGCCGCCAGAATCAATCACATTGGCTTCGCTGGGTCCGTGGTGAATGTCGAACTCGCGCGGATCGAAGATGAAGCGGTCGTCGACGCGGCTCTCCCCGCGCACGATTACAAAGACCTTGGGCTAAAACCCGATGATAAGGTGTTTATAAGGCTGCGCAACACGAGGTTCTTTGACGAGGATTTCTCGATCTGAAAGAGCGGGAACACAGCGGCCATCGCTTGCCGTATTCGCCGCCGTTGCGATCGCTGCTCGAGCCCCAGATCCGGCGCTATCGGCGACCCAGGGTATTGGTTTGAAAACGGATCAGGTCCTCGGCGCTCTTTAAAGTTTGCGCGAAATCATAATCCGTGGGTCCGGGATCTCCGTTCGCGCACGGTCCAGAAGCCAAATCGTTCGAGAGAGATGAAAGAGAGTTTGTTGAGCGCGAGCTCGCACGAGCTCAACCTATTAACCATGCCTCATGAGGGCTCTCCCAACAGACCTGGCCGGACGGGTCCCTTTTCTCTCGGGCGGTCGGCAGATATGGGCTGATATAGCCGGGCGTAGGCACTTGGTATGGTTGGTTGTCCGACATGTCGTCGCATACAGCATACTCGCTTGGAGTAGGTTGAGGGCATGGGAACCTATTATTACAGAGCCCTCTAACCGTAGATAACATATATGGAGGTTTGCCGTTCATTTCAGCAAGTACGCACTCTCGATAGTCGCTCGGACCAAACCATCCCGCTTTCGCACTCCTGTTCGAGTACCCTAGACATGCGAAAGTGCAAAGGGTAACAGCTAGGATTTGATTGCGCCTCATAAAATGGCTCCCGTAGGTTAGAGCGTGCATCCCACGAATACCGTGGCTCCTTTTTCTTTTTCCACCGATAAACCCCTAAAATCTTCCTCGCCCGCAAGCCCTTCGCGCCGCCGCCCCCGTGTTGCCCGGAAATCAAGGGGCGCCCAGCGCGTTGCCAGAGCTCGGCAAAGGTCGCGGTCTTGTCCTTCAACGGACTCGGATTACGTGTTGAGTAGGAGGAGCAAATCGCCACTCTGGTGGCGTTTTTTCCAGGATGACTTTCTGCAATATATCGGGAAAATTGGCTAATATAAAATAGCTGCGCTTTGTCTCCTAGAGGTACCGTAGTTCAATAAAGGCGTTTGCGCCTATGTCGAGAGCATGTTGCAAATCCGCTTGCAACCGTTCTCCACCCGGTAGCTGGCGTATGCAATTTAGCTCTTTCTGTCTGTCCGGTCGTCTGGTGTACTCATTCCAAAGATTTTCAATATGTTTCCTTGTTTGCAAATCGAGACGGAGAAACAAGCTTTGGGCACCTCGAAAAATACCCCTTCCGCGCGGCCTACCAATCAGATTCAAAGAATCTCTTTGAATTTGACCACCGGGAGCGGGTGCGATGGGGCAATTGGGTTTCTTTGATCTAAGCCGGCGCTATGAAGGCCTCGACGTCAAGGACGATCCGCTGGTGGCGATCGCGGCGATGATCCC
>DASYNQ010000448.1:0-2736 GCA_036008425.1 Methylocella sp.
AAAATTCGACTGCGAAGCGTTGAAGTAAGTCGAGCTGCCAAAGGCCGACGCGAACGTGTAGGAATTCGTGGTGTTGATATCGAGCCATTCGCCGTTAAGCCGCGCGAAGGCAAAAGGCGTGAAGACCGCGCCGATCGGATCGATATATTTGCGCTGCCAGGACGCCTCGGCCGTGACGCGCGTGTAATCGCCGCCGAGGCCGCGCAGAAGGCAATCGCCGGTGGCCTGGCCCGGAACATAAAGGCCTTTGGGGTTAGTGGGAGTTATGGTGCTGGTGCAGATGTCATAAAGACCAAAGGCATTGTCCAACACCCGCGGCCCGACCGCTTGGAAGCTCGCCGAACTCGCCGAAAGACTGGTCAGATTGAAGTCGAGTTCGACCTGACCGCCGATGCCGAAAGACTTGGCGGGGTCGATGTCGAAGGTCTTGTTGTAGTCCCACACGGGATGCGCGATTGGCTGCTGCGGCTGAAAGTCGTGGCTCGACAGGCCCTCGAAAGAATAGCCGCGCAGATCGAAATAGCCGCGATCGCCTTGGCCGTTGAGATAGACCGTCGAGGTCGTCTCGCTGAAATAATTCGACGAAAGAGTCTGGCTTGGCACATGATAGTCGTTAAGGTACCATTTGTCCGAGAGAAGCGTGAATTCCCAACCGAACTTCCATTGATCGGCGATATAGAACTGACCCTTGCTTTCGAACGAGCCGCGCAAGCTCTGGTTGCCGGAGCCGTACGGCGACAAGGGGAAGACGGTTGGGTTTTGCTCGGAGATCCCTGTCGCCCGGATGTAATATTCGCCGCTTTCCAACCGCTGGCGCCATTCCGCCTTGGCGAAAAATCCTTGTTGGGAATAATAGGTCGGCGTGAACGTCAAGTCGTAATCCGGCGCGAGCGCCCAGAAGATGGGAATGCCGACGCCGACGCCGGCATAGGAGGTAGTGGCTAGATAGGGCGAAAGAATTCCTGACTTGCGGGTGACGCTTGGATCCGGCGCCGAAAAGAACGGCACATAGGCGATCGGGATACCGAGGAATTCGAGCGAAGAGTCTTCATAATAGATCATTTTCTCGTCGTTCTTGTGGATGATGCGCTTGGCGCGCACCCGCCACAATGGCGGCTTATCAGGATTGTCCTTGCAGGCATCGCAAGCGGTGTAGGTGCCCTTGTCGAAAACGGTGGTATCGCCTTCGATGCGTTCGGCGCGCGGCGCGCTGAAATAGGTTTTGTAGGTGCCAGTGACGGTCCCTGTCGCATCCGTAGTGGCCGGAGCCCCTGGGAGTTGACCGCCGAGCACGTTTTTATATGGTTTTGGGGGCGTTTCGGCGCGCAAGCTTTCGATGAAACCGTCGCGGAAATCGTCGGTCAGATCAAACCGGTCGCCATGCAGCATTGTCCCATCGCGTAGAGTCAACTTGGCGTGACCTTCGGCATACACGCGGCCAGTGTTGCGATCATAAACGACGCGGTCGGCCTCGAGCGTCTGGTCTTTGTAGTAGATCCTCGCATTGCCTTCGGCCGAAACAATGTTCTTTTCCGTATCGTAGCGAAGCTCGTTCGCCTCGACGAACATTTTTGCGGCCTCGCCACGAGCATTTTTCGTCTCGTGGCCCGTGGGTGTCTGCGCCGCCGCTGGCAAGGCTCCGGCCAACAGCGCGGCGCCGGACAACGCAAACGCCGGCGCGAACGAAAGCCAGATAAAACGCCGCGCCCGAAGGATGGGGGCGATCGCTTTGGCGGGGCAAAAACGCCGCCCCATCAACCGTCCTCCTGATTCAGCAAGGCGAACGCGCCGAGCAGACTCGCGACGACGGCCGGGGACCATGCGGCGGCGAGCGGGCTAAGCACACCAGCCCCGCCCAAATCGCCAACGAATTTTACCGCCACATAAAGCACAAACCCTGCGCCCACGCCACCGGAAACCATCTTCTCTATGCCACCAAAACGAAAAAACCTTAAGGAAAATGCCGCCGCGATTAAAACCATGGCGATAAACAGGAGCGGGCTCGCCAGAAGCATGTGAAACTGGAGCCGGTAGCGGGTTCCGTCGAGGCCCGCCGTCTCCGCTTCGGCGCGCAAGGACGGCAAGTCCCAAAACGGCACGGAATCCGGCGCGATCAGGCCGACCGCCTCCTCCGGCGAAAGGCTAGTGGCGAGAAGATAAGTTCCCGCGGCAAAGCTCTCTTCTCCAGGCGCCGTGACCCGCGCATGGTCGAATTGCCAGACACCGGGCAGGAGTTTACCGGTTTGCGCCTCGATCCTTTGTTCGAATCTCCCGGCGCGATCATAGACATAAGCGGCGGCAGAGGTCAGGTTTGTGCCGTCCGCCGCCACTTGGCCGGCCCTTATGAACGCCTCTCCATCGACGCTTTTTTGCCTGATCCACAGGCTTGTGTCATAATTTTGCTTGCCGTTGCGGCCGAAGAGCCGCGTCTCAATCGCATCCGCGCGATGCTTCATGACCGCGGAGACCGGATTGAACAACACCACCGAACCAATTCCGGCCGCGGCCGCGATGGCGAGCGGAGGAACCAGAAATCCCCAGGCTGAGACGCCGACGGCTCGGGCCACCAGGAGTTCCAATTTGCGGGTCAGGATCACAAACGTCGCCATCGTGCCGAACAACACGCAAAACGGCATGATCTGCTCGGACACCGAAGGGACACGCAGAAAGGAGAGGTAGGCGATATCTCCAGCCGAGACGCCTTGAATGTTTCCGGCGCGTCGCAAAAGCTCGACA
>DASYNQ010000449.1:0-5932 GCA_036008425.1 Methylocella sp.
GGCGGTTTGACGCCGCTCGGACATTTCGTGGCTTACGGGCTGCCGCGCGGCCTTGCCCCGACGCCCCTGTTCGACCGGGCATGGTATTTGGATAACAATCCTGACGTGCGGCGCGCGGGCTTCGACCCGTTTCTTCATTTCGTGGCGTCTGGAGGCAAGGAAGGCCGCTCGCCTGGTCCGCTTTTCGATTCGGCATGGTACCTTATGAAGAATGCCGATGCGCGGGACGAGGGCATGGAGCCGCTGCACCATTATCTGATGGTTGGCGCTCGCGAAGGCCGCGACCCCTCCCGGTTTTTCGACACCGAGTTTTATGTGGCGGCCCATTCCGGACAAGGTGTGGCGCGCGAGACGGCGCTGGCTTTTTATGCCGAGCGCGGACGCGATGGGTGGCACAGCACCCATAAGATTCTTCCGCCACCCGCGTCCCCGAATGCCTATTTCGAGGAACTTCCCTGGCAAAAATCGATCCCTGCGCCCGGCGCGATCGAGGCGCCCTTTCGCACATTGATCATCGATGTCGGAGAGGCCGCCGGAAGGGAAGCGGCCGGACGGAGGCAACTCTTAACGATGCTCGTCACCCTCCCGGGACTGGATGTTTATTGCGTGACCGACGCTTCCATGGCATCGATCCCAGGAGTTGCGATACTCGACCTTTCGCGACCCGATCTAGCTTTGCTCGACCGGAGTATTGTGCTCGAACGCATCCTGCGCGCAATAAAGTTCCGGGACCCGAAGGGGCTCGTTTGCGAGGCGGTCTGCGCCGCGTTGCCGCTTGCCCGGACATGCGCGGACATCGGTCTGCCGTACCACAATCTCATGGAATCAAGGCCTCTCGCCGCCGCGGATTGGGCGGAACTTTTGGCCCATCGCGCCGCCTACCGCCCATCCCGTCACATGTCAATTTCAGTGATCGTTCCAAACTACAATCACGCGCATTATCTCGATGAGAGGCTCGCGTCGATTCTCGAGCAACGTTTGAGGCCGGACGAAATTATCTTTCTCGACGATGGGTCGAGTGACGGCAGTCTGGAGATCGCGCGGGCGTGGCAGGCGCGGTCGCCAATTCCCTTCGCGATCGCCGCAAATGCGACGAATAGCGGCTCGCCTTTTAAGCAATGGGCAAAGGGGATCGAAAGCGCCGCCGGGGACCTCGTCTGGATCGCGGAAAGCGATGATTCGTCTTGCCCTCGTTTTCTCGAGCGCATGGCCGCCGCCTTTATGGATCCGGACATCGCAGTCGCTTATTGCGATTCCGAAGTGATCGGAACGGAGGGGGAAATACTCTCTTCGACCTACCGATTCTATACCGATTCACTCAGCGAAACGAAATGGTTAGCAGGATATGTCGAGACTGGTCCGCGCGAAATCGCCGAGGCTCTTGCCATCAAGAATACAATTCCCAACGTAAGCGCGGTTCTATTCCGGCGCGACGCGCTCAACGAAGGTTTGAGCGCGGCCGAAAATTTCCGCTATTGCGGTGACTGGGCGATTTACGTCGCGTGCCTGCGCAAGGGAAAAATCGCCTTCTGTCCACGTGCTCTTAACAAACACAGGCGGCCGCCGGGGAGTTTGACGCAAGAGGGCGAGCGCGATGCGCAAGGCGTCCGGGAAGCAATAGCCATCAAACTCTCGATTTTTGCCGGCGCGCCGTGCGACGCGCGGGTCATCTGGTTGAGCCTTGCCCAAACCGTTTTCGAATATGAAATTCGATCGAAATCAGACGGCCGCAAGCGCCCCGCGTTCACAAGAAACAAAGAGCTGGCGGATTGCGTTGAAAAGTTGCGATGTTTCCTTGCCGGACAAGGGCACCAATTTCCAAAAGACACAAGCGAGATCGCAGCCTATTTGCGAGGTGTCGCGGCGCAATCCGCGTCTCTGCGCGCGACAGACCATCCCGGCTTCGTAAACGGCGTTCTGCAGGAACTCAAAACCATCGCCGCTCGCGGATAAGGCCCCAGGCATCCCCTCGTTTTCCTGGCTGAGCGTGCCGGCCGGTTCCTCATCCGGTAGTCGCCTTGGGGATCTTGTGGCGGCGGCTCCGGTTGAATTTATGAGGCACGGAGCAGACCGGCCCGGTCAAGGTCATTGGCCGCCCGCTTAACTCAACGCAGTGCCGGTGCCGAACATTTTGAGCCGGGTCGCCAATGGCAAGCGCGGAACCCCGCGGGAGCCCGCCAAAACCGGCGTTGACATATTGTCTGAAATAACCAACCTTCTTCCACGTCCGTTCACGAATCAATCGACCGCTTCGCCCGAGCCGTCGCCTAGCCCCCAGGAAATTTGCATGAAGTCGCAAAATCGAGGTGGGTTGGATGAAGAGGGCCGGCGGCTCCTCGACGAAAAGGTTCAAAACCGCCTTGACGCCCTGGGTGTCAAGACGCAAATTGCGCGGGCGCCGGTCACACAATCTCCGAACGGCGCGATGGAATTTCAAAATCTGCCAGGGTATCGCGAACTTAAACTTCAGCGATCGATGGCGGCCGTGGTTGGCCTCGACAATCCCTATTTTCGCCTCCATGAAACCGCCGCCGGCGCGACGACCCTCATAGGGGGGCGCCAATTCATCAATTATTCGTCATATGATTATCTTGGCCTCAACCATCATCCAGAGGTCCGCGAAGCCGCGCATGCCGCCGTTGACGCATTCGGCACGTCGGCGTCCGCGAGCCGGCTGGTCGCTGGCGAACGGCCGGGACACCGGGCGCTCGAGGGGGCCTTGGCGCAACATTATGGGCAGGAAGATTGCGTCGTTTTTGTCAGCGGCCACGCGACCAATGTTTCGACCATCGGCGCCATTCTCGGGCCGAAGGATTTGATCGTCCACGAAAGCCTTGCCCACAACAGCATCCTGGCCGGCGCGGCTCTGTCCCGCGCCGAGCGGCGTTCGTTTCCGCACCGTGATTTCACGACGCTGGATTTGCTGCTGACGTCGATCCGGCGGCGGTTCGAGCGTGTGTTGATCGTCGTTGAAGGCCTATACAGCATGGACGGCGATGTTCCCGACTTGCCGATGCTCGTTGAGATAAAGCGACGGCATAACGCCTGGCTGATGGTTGACGACGCGCATGGTCTCGGGGTGCTTGGCCCGAAGGGGTACGGGTTGTTCGATCACTCCGGCACGGACCCGCGCGATGTGGATATCTGGATGGGCACGCTTTCGAAGACGCTTGCCGGATGTGGCGGTTTCATTGCTGGTCCTACCCCGCTCGTGGAATATCTGAAATGCATGTCGGGCGGGTTCGTCTATTCGGTCGGTCTTTCGCCGCCGCTGGCGGCCGCCGCCTCGGCGGCCCTTGCCATCCTGCATCGCGAACCCGGCCGGGTCGAAAGATTGCGCCGTGTCAGCCGCTTGTTTTTCGATGCCGCCAAGACGCGAGGATGGAATACGGGAACGAGCGCGGGGTTCGCGATTATTCCCATTATGGCCGGCAATTCGGTTTTTGCCGTGGCGCTAAGCCAAGGACTTTTTGAGCGCGGCATCAATGTGCAGCCGATAATTCATCCAGCGGTTCCCGAGCGCGCCGCACGGCTGCGTTTCTTTCTTACCTCCGAGCATCGCGCCGAACAGATAGATGAAACAATTCAAGCGATCGAGGAGGCAATGAAAGAAGTCAACGCGAGCCCGACCATGCAAAACATCCCGGGATTTACGCAAGGCGGTCCAGCATGACCGCACTGCTGGTGCGGGAAGTTCAAAGCCAAGCCGACGTCGCCGCTTTCATGGCGGCGGGAAAACGCGCTCAGAGCGGCAATTCGCGCTGGATCGAGCCGCTTCACGACGAGATGCTCAAGGTGTTCGACAAGAAGCGGTCGCCCTTGATGCTTGAAAACGAAATTCAGCCTTTTGTCGCTTATCTCGATGGCCAGCCGGCCGGGCGGATCGTGGCGGTGGTCAACCGGGCGCATCTCGAAAAATACCGCGATTCCTGCGGACATTTTGGCGTGATCGACGCGATCGATGACCGCGACGTGTTCGCCGCCCTCCTTCAACATGCCGCCGGTTTTTTACGCGCGCGCGGACTGCGCCGCATGCGCGGTCCTTTCAGTCTGTCGATCAATCATGAAGCCGGAATCCTGGTCAAAGGGTTTGACCAGCCTCACGTCGCGCACACCAACCATGCTCCGCCTTATTATGGCCACCACATCGAGGCGCTCGGGTTTCGCAAAGCCATGGATTTATTCGCTTATGTCTGCCGGATAGCGGAGTCGAACTTTCCCGGACGCGTCGCCAAAACCGCAAACCGGTTCGAGTCCGCCAAGGAGATCCAAACCTATGGTCTGTCGCTGACGCGCTGGTCAACGGAATGTTCCCGGGTGCTGCGGCTCTACAACGACGCCTGGAAGAACAATTGGAGTTCGATTCCGGTCAGCAACGCGGAGGCCAGACTGATCGCGGATCTTACCCTGCCAGTCGCCAAGCCGTCCTGGATCAGAATTGCCCAATGGCGGGGCGAGGACATCGCGGTCGTAGCGCAAATACCCGACGTCAATGAAGCGCTCATTGGGCTCGGCGGAAAGCTGTGGCCGTCCGGCTGGGCGCGCCTGCTGTGGCGTATTCACGGCCGCGGCACGCGGATGACGCGGATCCCGATGATCGGCATCGCCAGCCGCTGGCGGGGAACCTGCATCGGTTCGATGGCTGTTTCGCTGCTTCTTGCCGAAGCGATAATGAAGGCGCGCGGGGCCGGGATTGAGGAGACCGAGATCAGCTGGGTGCTCGAAACCAATCACGCGATGCTCAATCTCGCGCGAGGCCTGCCAGCTTATCATACCCGCACATTCCGCATTTACGAGCGCGAACTCTAATCCCGGCTACGCTTATGAACCGGTTCAATTCGTAAGGAGTGATGCTCCGATGGAATGAGGCGGTAATGCCGTCGCGGCGGGGTCGGTTCAGCACGTCCTGATCGAAAAAGGCGAGCAACTTTTTCGGGACGTGCTCTAGGTTGGGGGTTCTCAACCTAGAGGGACACACACCCGTGAACGAGGTGATCGCGCGCTCAATCACGTTCACGCCGAAGACATATTGAACGGTTCGCAGCAGCGGAGCAGGCGAGCTGCATCTGATCGTCGATGGCACGAGATTCAAGCTTCCCATCAACCGTCGCCGCACGTCGGATCTTGGCATAAAGGTCCGCCCGCCGCCCCTTAAAGATCAGCGGCATCGAGATGGCCTAACAGGACCGGCCTTAGGTCAGGTTTGACGAACTGGCGTTCTCAACCACGCATTCATAGCCGGCCACACCGATCGCGGCGATGACGGCAGCTAAGTCCGGAATCCCGGAAAAGGTCACCTCGGCACGCTTCGTCGCGACATTGACCGACGCTGAGACAACGCCGGGCGTGGCCCGGATCGCCTTTTCGACCCGTTCCACGCAGGAATCGGAGGCCATGCCCTCGACACGAATGCTAAAGGCGGCGGGGTTTTTCGGATTGGAGAAGAGAGAGGACATCGATGTTTCCTTTATGAACGATTTAGTTTTGTGTTGGCCTGTTGGATCATAGATCGTCCCGCTCCGGCGCGACAACAAGTGTAACGAAGTTTGTATCCGCACGGGCGCCGGCGGCCGGTGGCCCGACGAAACACGGCACCGCCTGCAGATGAAGTGCGCCGCGCCGATCAATGCCTCAGAGCAGCTTGGCGTCTAGCGTGATCTCGGCGTTGAGGACCTTGGAGACCGGGCAGTTCTTCTCGGCGTCGCCGGCCATCCGGGCGAAGGTGGCTTCGTCTAGGTTCGGCACCTTGGCGCGCAGAGTCAGAGCCGACCGACTGATGCGGAAGCCTTGGCCCTCCGGGTCAAGAGTGACCGCCGCCTCGGTACTGAGCTCGGTGGGGGTGTAGCCGGCGCCCTGCAGCCCAAAGGCCAGCGCCATCGTGAAGCATCCGGCATGGGCGGCAGCGATCAACTCTTCGGGGTTGGTGCCCTTC
>DASYNQ010000450.1:0-2829 GCA_036008425.1 Methylocella sp.
GGTGCCAAACCAATGCCCGAGACGCAACGCCGTATCGGCGGTAATACCGCGCTGGCCATGGATGATGCCGGTGACCCGGTTCACCGGCACCTCGATCTGCCGCGAAAGCTCCGCCGCACTGATGCCAATCTCGCGCAGTTCTTCCGCCAAATGTTCGCCGGGGTGGATAGGTGTACGAGGCATAATGGATTCCCTCAGTGGTAATCGACGATCTCAACGTCAATCGGACCCAGCGATCCGTTCGGCCATGCGAAGCAAATCCGCCATTGATCGTTGATACGTATCGAAGGCTGTCCGGCACGATCTCCTTTAAGGACCTCCAGCCGATTACCCGGCAAGGCCGCCAAATCAGCCAAACTCGTCGCGGCATCCAATCGATCAAGACGAACCTCGGCCTGCCTGGCGAAACCAGAGAACTCCCTGACATGCCGGCCAGCGGCAAACCGCTCGGTACGCCTGTCCCGGAAACTGACGATCATCACCTGACATTACATCGATTTACGAGTTACGTAAATGGTAATTGACGGATGCGAATGCAACGGACAAAAGGAAGCATTCCTATCGCCGCATCCAACGCCTTGTTGGCGACATCGGATTTCGGCACGGTAGCAATTCGCATGGCCGATGGTTGGTCGCGCCGTCAAGCCGTCGCCGGCTGGAGCCGCAAGAAAAGATAAAACAGGGAAGGATTTCGGATGTCGTTATCGAAGCTGGCCTTGGCAACTTTTGCAACGCTGATGGGGACCGCGACGGGGGCGCCTGCCCAGCAGAGCCCGATGCCGGCCGAGGTCGCCGCCCGGCTGCTTGAACTCGGCCGCGTCGTCGATCCGCCGAAGACAGCTGTGCTCTACGCGCCACTGCAGGAAAAGGAGCCCTACCCGGGCGTCAAGATCGAGCGTGATGTCAAATACGGCGCCGCCGACCGCAACCTGCTCGATGTCTTCACGCCGGCGACGGATTCGTCCGTCCGGCCAGTATTGATTTTCGTCCATGGCGGCGCCTTCGTGGGCGGCAACAAGCGCGGGCCAGGCAGCCCGTTCTACGACAACATCATGCTATGGGCGGTCAAGAACGGCTTCGTCGGCGTCAACATGACCTACCGGCTGGCGCCGCAATCGCCTTGGCCGGCGGCTGCGGAAGACGTGTCCGCGACCACCCCTTTCGCTGGCGTGTTTCATCGTCCGCCGACGTTGGAAGAAGCGCCCATTTTGCAGGGGCTTCTGGCCTGATTTGCCTTTCGGCGTTCGCTGACGTCCGCTACAATCCCGCCCAATTACATGGACACATGTTAGGGCAGAGGAAGAAATACGATGGCGCGCGAGATGGACCGGCTATCCGCAAGAGCGGTGGCGACGATCACGAAACACGGCAGGCATAGCGACGGCGGTGGCCTCTATCTTTCGATCTCGCCGAACGGCGGCCGGCGCTGGACCTTCCTGTATCGCTGGCGCGGCAAACCAACCGAGCTTGGGTTCGGTAGCGCGCGCAAAGGCCACGTGACGCTTGCCCGCGCGCGAGAGCTTGCTACCGAGGCGCGCGCGCAGATCGCGAAAGGCGTCAATCCGAAGGACGCCAGAAAGCCCGCAGAAGGCGCCACGTTCGGTGAAGTCGCCGATGGTGTGATCGAGGCCATGAAACCGAAATGGCGCAACGAGAAGAGCGCGGCGGCGTGGGAAATGACCTTGGGAAAGTATTGCTTCTCCATCAGGCGCAATCCGGTCGCGGACGTCACCGTTGACCAGGTGCTCGAAGTGTTGAAACCGATCTGGGGCTCGAAGCCGGAAACGGCCAATCGGTTGCGCGGGCGTATCGAGATGGTCCTCGACGCGGCGCGGGCGCAAGGTTTGCGGTTCGGAGAAAACCCGGCGCGGTGGCGCGGGCATCTCGATCACCTCTTGCCCAAGCGATCGAAGCGGACGCGCGGCCATCACGCGGCGATGCCGTATGAGGAAATCGCGGGCTTCATGGTCGATCTTCGGGCGCGAGATGATGTCGCGGCGCGCGCGCTCGAATTTACGATCTTGTGCGCAGCTCGCACCGGGGAAGTCTTGGGAATGCGGTGGCCCGAAGTTGATTTAGAGAAAGGCGTTTGGGCCGTGCCGGCTAACCGCATGAAGGGCGAACGCGAACATCGCGTGCCGCTATCGGGCCGGGCGCTGGAGATCCTGCGCGAGATGCACAAAGGTCGCGAGGGCGATTTTGTTTTTCCCGGTCAGAATCCGGGCAAGCCGCTGGGGCCGAAGGCTCTCAAAATGGTGCTTGTCAAGATGAAGATCGCCGCGACGGTGCACGGTTTCCGTTCCTCGTTCCGTGACTGGGCTGGCAACGAAACCGGCTATCCACGCGACCTGATCGAGACCGCCCTAGCGCATTTGATCGGCGACCAGGCCGAGCAAGCCTATCGCCGCAGCGACGCACTGGAGAAGCGGCGCGGGCTAATGGAGACGTGGGCCTACTGCTCGACGCCGCAGGCGGGCAAGGTCGTTCAGCTTCGACGCGCGTGAGCGGTCAAGCGGATGCTGGTAACGCCTTTGAGGGCGCGCCGGCCGCAGACGGCCTCACGCTATGAAATAGATGCTCAGAGCTACCGCAAGCATCGCGGCGCCAGCGATTGTCATGCGCAAGCAGAAGCGTGCGGCGATTAGATACTGGCGGATTTCATGATCTTGGAACATATAGCGCGCGCTCCCTTGTCGGACAGGCGGGAGTGCGATTGGTCTCTCAGCCACCGACGCCTACGGACAAAGCCCTTGGCCGGTGATGTAGAGATAAGGGTTCAGATTGAATCTGGTTCCCCGATGCGCGCACTAGCAGCAAGGATCACATCAT
>DASYNQ010000451.1:0-10155 GCA_036008425.1 Methylocella sp.
CAGAATCACCTTGACGCCAGGCGGACGTGTGCTGGTTCAAACCATGCGGGCCAATGGAGCGCATACCGTGCTCGTTTCGGGCGGGTTCTCGGTCTTTACATCCGTCATCGCGGAAAGGATCGGCTTTCACGAACATCAGGCAAACGAGCTTCTTTTCGGCGAGGACGGCCGGCTTAACGGGCTTGTCGCGGCGCCCGTCCTCGGCAAGGACGCCAAGCTCGCCGCGCTAGAGCAACTACGCGACAAGCATGGCCTCTCCGTCGAGGAGACTCTTGCGGTTGGCGACGGCGCCAACGATCTCGCGATGCTCGAAGCCGCGGGGCTCGGCGTTGCCTTCCACGCCAAACCCAAGGTCGCGGCCGCCGCCCATGCCCGGATCGATCACGGCGATCTGACCGCCCTGCTTTATGTGCAGGGCTACCGGCGCGAGGATTTCTTTACAGATCCGCCGCCGCCATAAAGGTTCGAAGCCATGCGCAACGTCGATTTGAATTGCGATTGCGGCGAAGGGTTCGGCGCCTACCGGATCGGCGACGACGACGCGATGCTCGATATCGTCACGAGCGTCAATGTCGCCTGTGGTTTTCATGGCGGCGATCCGGAGATCATGGCAAAGACATTCAAGGCGGCGAAGGCCAAGGGGGTCGCGGCCGGAGCGCATCCTGGATTTCCCGACCTCTGGGGGTTCGGCCGCCGCGCATTGCCGTTCACGGTGGGAGAAATCGAGCGACTCGTCGCCTATCAGATCGGCGCCGCGAACGCGCTTGCCACTTATGCCGGGGCGAGGCTCGGCTATGTGAAGGTTCATGGCGCCTTAAGCAATATCGCGACGGAGGACGAAGCCATCGCGCAGGCCATTGCGCGCGCGGCGAAAGCGGTCGAGCCTCGGCTCGGCTTCCTAGCTCCCGCCGGAACGAAATTGGAAACGGCGGGCCTTGCGCAGGGATTAGCGGTTGCCCGCGAAATCTACGCCGATCGCGCCTATACGGACGCAGGTCTTCTCGTCGAAAGGTCGTGCCCCGGCGCGGTGCTGCACGACGCCGGGGAAGCCGCCGCGCGCGTCCTCGCGATGGTTTTGGAAGGAGCAATCATCACAACCTCCGGCAAGCGCTTGGCCGCCGGCATCGACAGCATCTGTGTCCACGGCGATGGCCCGAATGCGGTCGCCATCGCGAAGGCGGTGCGCGCGCGCCTTGAGAAAGCCGGGATCGCGCTCGCGCCTTTCGCACCGGTTTAGAAGAGGCCCGGCGTGATAAATTTGCCCAAGCCACGCTATCTGCCCGCCGGAGAATCCGCGCTAGTTGTCGAATTCGGCGACACCATCGATCCCAAGATCCATGACCAGGTTTTGGCACTCGACGCGGCCCTCCAACAAGCGAAATGGGAAGGCGTGACCGAGACCGTGCCGACCTATCGTTCCTTGATGATCCATTTCGATCCGCGCCGTTTGACGACGGAAGCGCTCGCCGATGCCCTCGCGGGGCTCGATTACGCATCCGCCCCGCCCCGTACGCGGCGGCAATTCTGGCGCATCCCCGCCTGCTACGATCCGCCGCATGGCGAGGACATCGCCGAGGTCGCGGCGCTTCTCGATTTGCCGTACGAGCGCGTGATCGGCCTGCATCTTGGCGCGCGCTACCGTGTTTACATGTATGGCTTCGCGCCAGGGTTCACGTTTCTTGGCGGCCTCCCAAACGAACTCACGATCCCGCGCCGCGTCGTGCCACGGCCGCCGGCACCGCCCGGATCGTTGCTGATCGCGGGCGGCCAGGCGCTCATTGCCAGTTGCGCCATGCCGACTGGCTGGTACGGGATCGGCCGCACGCCGGTCAAGACGTTCGATCCCCGGCGCGGCCGGATTTTCCTCGCCGGCATCGGCGACGAGCTTTGCTTCGAACGAATCGATCCCGCCGCCTTCGATGCCATGAGCACGGCGGCGGAAGCTGGAGAGTTTTGCGCGAGCCACGAATACTTGGATGAGATCTGACATGCAGGGGTGCCTGCGCGTGCTGCGCGCCGGTCCTGGCGCGACCATTCAAGACGGTGGGCGCCAGGGCTATCTGCGTTATGGCGTGACCCCGGCAGGACCCATGGACTGGGTTGCCTTCCGGACCGCCAATTCCGCCCTTGGCAACGACCGCGCGGCGGCTGTCGAAGTCTCGGTTGGCGGCCTTGAAGTCATCTGCGAAGGCGCGCCGCTCGCGCTCGCATTCGCGGGCGGGGCTTTTCTCTGGCGGCGCGACGGGGTGTTGCTGCCGAAGGCGGCGCGGCTCCTCTTGGAGCCCGGCAAAACCCTGGCGGCGCGGGCTGGCGATTCCGGTGCATTCGCTTATCTCACGGTCGAAGGCGGCTTCGAGACGCCAGTTATGATGGGCAGCCGGGCCACTCATACGCGCTCCGCGATGGGGGGGATAGAAGGGCGAATGCTGCGGGCAGGCGATGTCTTGCCGGCCGCGTCGACGGAGAGGCTGGACGGCGCATACTTCGAGGCAACGATCGACGCGCCATGGCTTGCCCGCGAATCCGATCCTTTCCGCGTCGTGCCCGGCCCGCAAGACGATTATTTCACCCAGGAGACGCTGAGCGCATTTTTCGCCAGCGAGTTTACACTAACGCCGGCGGCCGACCGCATGGCCTATCGTTTCGATGGGCCGGAAATCGCGCTCGCGGGGGGCTACGATATCGTGTCGGATGGCGTCGCGCTTGGCGCGATCCAAATCGCCGGCGATAAGAAGGCGCTCATCCTCATGGCCGATCGTCAGCCAACGGGCGGTTATCCGAAGCTTGGTCATGTCGTCCGCGCCGACATTGGCAGGCTCGCGCAGATGCGTCCGGGCGAGACGTGCCGCTTTAGGGCGGCGAGCTTGGCCGAGGCGAGGGCGGCGCTCTTAGCGCGCGAGGACGAGATTGCGACGACTCTACAGTGCCTGCGTCCGCTGCGCCGCGAACTCACCTCCGAACGGCTGCTCGACTCCAATCTGATTGGCGGCATCGTCGATCCGTTGGACGGCGAGCAGACGGGGGGAGAGTTTTAAGAGGGCAAGTTTTGAGAGCGTTTTCCGGGCGCGGGTTTGTCCGGATTCGGCGTTGCGGAGGTAGTTGGCGCATTCTCTGGGCGTGAAAGCTTCGAGCGAACCGCCGATGCATCGCCAGAGGCCATCGACGGTACGCTGTTCGGCTTTTCGGATGAGTGTTTTGAGTTTTGCGAAGGCTTGCTCGATGGGCGGAGCCAGCCAGAGGCTCCGCTAAGCGAAGCTTAGCGGAGTGGCGAGCGGAGGGTTGAGATCGGGCGAATAAGGCGGCAGGAATAAGAGGCGAGCGCCAGCGGCGCGAATGGCGCGAGGGATCGCGCTGCCTTTGGGCGAGTCGAGCGGAGCACGCCGGACGCCCCCGGCGGGCGGAGAGTTATCCATGATGACGACGTCGCCGGGGCGCAACGCCGGGGCGAGCACCTGTTCGACATAAGCCTTGAAACTTGCGCCGTTGATCGGACTATCAAAGACGCAGGGCGCATCGGTGCCTTCGCAGCGCAACGCCGCCACGAAGGTCATGGCGTGAAGCCTCCCGCCGCGCCGGCACCATCCCCGGAGAGGGAACATGTTGGTCTTCATCCAGGAAACTCAAGCCTTCCGCCGCAGAAAGCGCCAGAGCGTGTCACAGCACACGGTCACGCCGCGCGCGCCGAGTTCAGTCAGAAGTGCATGCAGCGTCAGATCGGGCTTCTCGTTGAGACGAGCCAATAGCCAGGCGCGCTGGCCTGCCAAAAGATAGGGCCGTTTGCCACCCCTCGGCCGGGCCGCCGGGCTGCCCGTCTCGTATGCGCGTTGCGTCTACTTCACCACGGCTTGCAACGCTGATATCAAACAGCGCCGCCGCTGCGCGGCGCGATTTCCCGCGCATAACCGCCGCCACCACGCGGTTGCGAAGATCAAGAGAATAGGCTCGCCCCATGCATACTGGCCTCCATCCCAGCATACATCTTGAATCGGATCGAAACCGATTCGGGAATCCCCCTCGATTCAAACAAAATCAGAAGGGCTCTAGGAATTCTGTATGTCGCACGTCTTCTCGATA
The DNA here is from genome assembly GCA_036008425.1 of Methylocella sp. Lineage (GTDB taxonomy): Bacteria > Pseudomonadota > Alphaproteobacteria > Rhizobiales > Beijerinckiaceae > Methylocapsa. Next base: position 4,075 of record DASYNQ010000451.1, read on the forward strand.
ATTTTGCGGGCGAGCTGTCGTGTTTGCGTTCACGCCAACGTTTAAGACAGCAGGAAGGCCAAAAACCGGATGCTAACCTTCGTGCGTTTTCCGGAAACAGATGGATTTTTTTGGCCTTCCTGAATGGGATAACAAACGACTGGGAAGGATTAGTTATGAAAGTTTCAAGTTCCGTTGCTCTCGCGGCGTCGTCGGTTCTCGCGCTTGGCTCGATTGCGCCCACATTCGCCCATGAGTTGCGTATTTTGCCCGCCAATCACGGCAAGATCAGTCTGCTTGTCGGACACCATGTCGAGCCGGCATTCGAAGACAGCTTCAACGCCGTCGATGTCATTCTAAGCACATTTGATGGAGCCTGTCCGGCTCCCAATACCAGCGTTTCCATCGGCCAGCCTATCGATGCCGATGGAACGATGGCCGCGAAAGACCCGGATACGGTCAATTTACAGGTCGACGCGCTCTATCTTTTCAAGTCCGTGCCTCCCACCGGGCCATTTGGCAGTATCGCTCCCGTGGGAATTTTTCCCGCTGCAAGAGGCGTTTTCCAAGCCTGGGACCTACGATAGCTATTTCCGGCCGACCCATCCGGGCAGCGCCTCGACAGGCGCCTATGGTTTCCATGTCTATGGCACGGTCCATGCCGGTCCCAACAGTTTTTCCTGCCCGACCGACGCGACCCCGCGAACGCTTGCCGCGAGAACCGCGACGATCAATGCCTATTACGTTTGTGGTCCCGCCGGGAGCTTCACTCCGCCGGACAACTTCGGCTGCGTGACGGCCATCCAGCATTTCCCTGGCGATGCTCGTGACGGGTACGAGCCCAATAGGCCCTTCACGCATAATGGATTCTGAAGCATGAGCCTGAAGGTTCTCGACTTACCTTAGCGGTAGTGACAGGCGGCCGGCCCATCGAGGGCCGGCCAGGGAAACGCCAAAGCAACAAGGAGCTATCAGATGAGGTGCGCGAACAGCCGGAGACAAGGGGGACAGGCCCTCCTCGTTTATTTTGTTGTGTTGTTTGGGTTTGGCCTCGGGATCTCCGAGGTTGCGGCGCATTCGCGTGTCGTTAAATCCGATCCTTCCGCGCGCGCGGTCCTCGCTACGGCGCCCAAGGAGTTGAGGCTATGGTTCAACGAAGTGGTCCGAACCAGCCTTCGCGAAGGTGTGGATCGTGCCGGCACACGGACCACAGGTCCCCTTGACCAGCCATGGTGCCAGTTCCGATCCGCGTCTTCTTATTGTCACGCTTCCGGATGATTTGTCGGCTAGGCCAGTGGTCATCGGATATCATATTTTGTCCGTTGATGGCCACGTGGTCGACGCGCAGCTTACCTTCACCATAAAGAAACCAGGCTAAGGGTACTTCGGCATTATCGGATCCGCTTGATATTGTACGAGCCGTAGACCGAACCCCGCATGCGCTCCGCGCCACCGGCGGGCGGCCGTTCAATCTGGCAGGGCGCACACCTTGACCGTCAGCATTTGCCGCGGATCGGCGCTTTGCCCGGCTAGGAGCAAAAATTCTCCCGGCTCCAAAACCGGCTTTAGATCGCTCCCCGGAAAAGCGAGCGCCTCGGCGGCGAGCCTGAAGCTAACGGTTCGACCTTCGCCTGGGCGCAAGGCGATCTTGCCCACGCCCTTGAGTTCGAGCAGCGGCCGCACCACGCTCGCCACCATATCGCGCGCGAACAAAAAAACCGTTGCTTCCCCGGCGGCGGGGCCTTCGTTCGTAACGTCGACCTCAATTGTCAATTCGTCGCCGTGTTTGAAAGCGGCCTTGCTCGCCCGCAAATTGGTCAAAACGAAGCGGCTATAGCTCAAGCCGTGCCCAAAGAAAAACAGCGGCTCGACCGGCATGTCGAGATATTTGCTGGTATAATGATCGTGTGGATTGGCCGGCCGGCCGGAAGGCCGCGCGGCGAAGAAAATCGGCACTTGACCGACGTCGCGCGGCCAAGTGACGGGAAGCCGCCCGGTGGGATTAAATTTCCCGGTCAGTACGTCGGCGATGGCATTCCCGGCCTCCACGCCAAGGAACCAGGTGGCGACTACGGCTTTGGCCTTCTCGACGATCGCTGTGATCATCAGCGGCCGCCCCGACGAAATCAGCGCGACGACCGGCTTGCCGAGATCGAATATGGCTCCGGCAAGCGCGCTTTGGACACCGGGCAGACCGGGATTGGCCCGGCTCGCCGCTTCGCCGCTCATATTGGCGGCTTCGCCAAGGCACAAAACAACGAGATCCGCATCCTGGCAAATCTCCCGCGCGGCGGCGATGCCGGACGTATCCGCGCCATCGATCGCGACCCCCGGTGCAATGGTGATCTCGGCCTCCGGCAACGCCACGGCGAGGCCTTCGTGGATCGTGACAGGACCGGCCGCACTTCCGGCGAGTGCCCACGGCCCAAGCATCTCCGCGCGGGCATCGGCGAGCGGACCGATGAGGGCGATGCGCCGCAGGGTTGGCGAGAGCGGCAACACATGGTCGTTGGCGAGGACGACGATCGCGCGCCGCGCCAGCTCGCGCGCAAGCTCAATCCTGGCCTTGGCGGCGGTCGGGGTGGCGGCCCCCGCTGAACCGCGCCGGTAGGGATCGTCGAAGAGGCAGAGGTGCTCCTTGAGCTTGAGCACGTGGCGCACGGCACCATCAACCATACCGATCGAAACGAGACCCCGCGCGATTGCCTCGGGCAAACCCTGGCTATAGGCATCGCTCATCATGTCGATATCGACACCGGCCAGGAGCGCGGCCGCGGCAGCCTCGGCGAGATCGCCGGCGACGCCGTGGCGGAGCAATTCCGCGATCGCATTGTAGTCGCTGACGATTACGCCGTCGAAGCCGATGTCCCGGCGCAGCCAGTCGCGGAGCAACGCAACATGGGCGGTCATGGGGATGCCGGCCACATTGTTGAAAGCCGGCATGATCGCGGCGCAGCCCGCGGCCACCGCCGCCGCGAAGGGAGGCAAATAGACTTCATGCAACTCACGTTCGGAGACATCCGCCGAAGCGTAGTCGCGCCCGGCGAGGGCAGCGCCATAAGCGCATAAATGCTTGGCCGTGGCGGCGACGGCGCTGGCGCCGGCCAACCCATCGGGCAAGCCAACCCCTTGAAAACCGCGCACCTTGGCTTTCGCGAATTCCGCGCCAACCCAAGGGTCTTCGCCTGGCCCCTCGGCGATCCGCCCCCACCGCGGATCGCGCGCGATATCGAGCATCGGCGCGAAGGTCACGGCGATACCGTCGGCGGCCGCCTCGATCGCCGCCTCGCGGGCGCCGCGTTCCCACAAAGGGGGATCGAACGAAGCCGCCTCGCCAAGCGGGATCGGGAAGATGGTTTTATGCCCATGCAAAACATCGAAGCCGATCAGAAGCGGAATGCCGAGCCTTGTCTTTTCCACCGCGATTTTCTGAACGGCATGCACCTCCCGCGCTCCCCAGATGTTGAGGAGACTGCCGATCCGCCCCGCTCGAATGCCCTCGATCACGCCGCTGGCCACGACCGGCCCGGTGACGGCGTATCCTGTCGCCACCATGTTGAGCTGGCCGATTTTTTCCTCGACGGTCATCGCCGCGAGGAGCTCGTCGATCCTAGGCATGGGAGCCGCCCGGTCCTGCGAGCGTCCGGAGGAACGTCCCGGCGTGATCTTCGCTAAAGCTCATGCTCACATTCCCATGGAACCGTGCTTTAAAGTATGTTTGTCACGCGATCCGGTCGCGAATCAGGTTTCCGCATTCCCGGATCATTTTCTGAGGCATCATGCTATGGTGTCTCGACAGAAAATGGAACCAGGTGAACATGGACGAGCAGACGAAAAAACCGTCCCCGCCCCAGGGTGACGCGGGGTCAGGCCAGAGGCTCGCGCCGCAAGTGCTGATGATGGTAAAAACCTTTTGGTATTCGCCCGGCCGCAACAAACTTGTCTTGCTCGGAATCGCGGTCTGCGCCGTTGTCGCGCTGACGGCCTTCGGCCAGATCAAACTCAATGCTTGGAACAAGCCGTTCTACGATGCGCTCTCGCTCAAGGATTTTTGGGAGTTTTTGTACCAGCTCGTGGTTTTTGGGGTGATTGCCGGCGCGCTGCTGGCCTTGAATGTCACTCAGGCTTGGCTTCGAGAACTGAGTAAGTTGAAATTGCGCGAAGGATTGACACGCGATCTCTTCGATCAATGGCTCGTGCCCGGGCGCGCGTTTCGCCTCTCCGGCGCCGGCGAAATCGGCGTAAACCCAGATCAGCGCATCCATGAGGATGCCCGTCATTTGGTGGATCTCTCGACCGACCTCGGCATTGGCTTGCTCCAGTCGACGCTTCTTCTTGGAAGCTTTATTACCGTCCTATGGACCGTTTCGGAAAGCGTAACCTTTTCCGTCGCCGGATGGACCTTCGCGTTGCCCGGCTACATGGTCTGGTTCGCGCTGATCTATGCCGGAATCGCGTCCTTTGTAAGCTGGCGGGTCGGGCGTCCGCTGATCGGGCTCAATGCCGAACGCTACCAGCGCGAGGCGGATCTGCGTTTCGGTCTCGTGCGGGTCAACGAGCGCACCGAGGCCATCGCTCTTTATGGCGGCGAAACGGATGAAAAGGATTATCTGAACCGCGAGCTCGATCAGGTCCTTTCGATGATGCGGCGGCTCGTCACCGGGATCACCCGCCTGACCTGGGTCACCGCGGGTTATGGATGGTTCGCAATCGTGGCCCCGTTCATCGTGGCGGCGCCGGGATATTTCGCCGGCGATATGTCGCTCGGCGACCTGATGATGGCGGTCGGAGCCTTCAATCAGGTGCAGTCGGCGCTGCGCTGGTTCGTTGATAATTTTAGCACGATCGCCGATTGGCGGGCCACGCTTTTGCGGGTCGCGAGTTTCCGCCTTGCGCTTCTCGAGATGGACAGGCTCGGCCACGAGGCTGGCCGGGTCGAGGTAGTTCCGACCGGCGATGACCGACTCGTGTTCGACCACGCCGGTCTCGCTTCGCCCGCGGGTTGCACGAGGCTCAGCGAGAAGCATGTCGTGATCAATCCGGCGGAGCGGGTTTTGATCATCGGCAAGCAGCGCGGCGCCAAGACCAGTCTCTTTAGCGCACTCGCGGGCCTTTGGCCCTGGGGACGCGGGCGCATCTTACTGCCGCCGGCGCAAACCACGATGTTTATCTCGCAACAAGACTATATACCACCTGCCACGTTGCGCGGCGTGCTAGCTTATCCAGCCCAACCAGCCCAATTCACGAGCGAGGAATACATGGCCGCGCTCGAACGGATGAAGCTCGCCCATCTGTCGCCGGACCTCGATCGCGAGGCGCGCTGGGAACGGGAATTGACCCCCGAGGATCAGCACAAGCTCGCCTTCGCCCGACTCTTGCTGCACAAGCCGCGCTGGATCATACTCGACGAAGCTATCGATCACCTCGACGAGGTTGCGCGCGGCTTGGTTCTTGACGTTTTTGGCCACGAACTGGCGGACGCGGCGATTGTCAATATCGGCCAAGCGGACACACAAAGAGGCTTTTTCACGCGTGTCCTCCACCTGATCGATGACCCGGAAGGCCAGCGCCTAACGCCCTGCGCCCCCGGCTTAATTCCCGCGCCCACGGCAAAGCAAAAGGCCCCCGCCGCCTGACCGCCAAATAATACGGTTTGTCCGTCGATGCAGCCCTCCCAGAAACATTCGCCAAAAAATAAGCCCCGCGCGGGCTTGCCGGACGCGGCGGTCATTGATCTCGTCCAGCGCCAGACTTTCCGGTTTTTTTGGGAGGGCGCGCATCCGGTCTGCGGCCTCGCGCGGGACCGCACCGGGCTTGCCACGGACCCCGGCGACGATCTCGTCGCCACGGGCGGCTCCGGCTTTGCGGTCATGGCGATCATTGTCGCGGCCGAGCGCGGCTGGATCACCCGGGACGAAGCAGCGAACCGACTAGCCCTCATGCTCGGCTTCCTGGAGCGGACGCCATGCTACCATGGCCTGTTCCCGCATTACATGAATGGCCGCACCGGGGCGGCGATAAGGTTTGGCCGCAAGGACGATGGTTCCGACATCGTCGAGACGTCGTTTCTGTTTCAGGGGCTCTTATGCGCCCGCCAATATT
>DASYNQ010000452.1:0-4055 GCA_036008425.1 Methylocella sp.
CCGACATCGGCGATGCGGAAAAAATCGCCGCACGCACGCGCGAATACGAGAAGCGCTTTTTATCGCCTTTCGTGGCGGCGGAACGCGGCTATATCGACGCCATCATCATGCCGCGCGAAACGAGAAAGCGCGTCGCCCGCGCGCTCGCCATGCTGCGCAACAAGAGCCTCCAAAACCCTTGGAAGAAGCACGGCAATATTCCGTTGTGATTGTCGCGCGGGGTTTTGCGCGATGTAAGTTTTTCTCGTGCTATCGAGGAAAGCTTACATGTGCAGGGCGCGGCGCGGCGAGGCGAGAAGCGAGGATTTGGGCCTAGCGCGATGTTCGGAAAGGATTTATTTTTCGCCCAGTGGTTTTTTATCGGCGCCGTGGCTACCCGCGCGACCGCAAGGGGTGGCTTCTGCTGAGATCACCATGGACGTGACGAACGTCGCCGGCTTCCGAGACGGATACGCCGCCTCACCTCATGCGGTCGTCACCAACTTTTGCCGACAGCTCCGAGAGCATACACAGAAATAGTCGAGCAACTTTTTCTGGACATGCTCTAGTCTGAAGGGTCCGCTCTATGCTGTGAGAAGATATTCATCGGCCTGCCGGCAGTTGCGGCGCGAACTCGGCAATCCCGCGATTTCGCTTGCGGGAACCGGCCGGCTGAACAAATAGCCCTGCATTTCCGTGCAGCCGGCTTCGCGCAACCATGCAAGTTGCGTCTCGGTCTCGGCGCCTTCCGCCAGGGTGGGAATGCCGAGGTTCGATCCAAGATTGGTGATCGCCTTGATAATCGCCATGCAATCCGCGCGCTCGCCAAGCTCGGAAATGAAGGACCGATCGATCTTGATCTTGTCGAAGGGAAAGGCGCGTAAATAGCTCAGGCCGGAATAGCCGGTGCCGAAATCATCCATCGAAACGCCGACGCCTAGCGCGCGCAAGCTGCGCAAAATGGCGAGGTTGGTTTCGCTGTTCGCGAGAAAAATGGATTCCGTGATCTCGAGTTCGAGGCGCGCCGCCGGCAGTCCCGTGCTCGCGAGCGTCGCGAAAACCATTTGAGGCAAGTTGCCTTTCTTGAACTGAGCCAGCGAAAGATTCACCGCAACTTTTAGATCGTCCGGCCATCCCGCGGCTTCGGCGCAAGCTTGACGCAGGACCCATTCGCCGATCGGGACAATCAAGCCGATCTCCTCGGCGAGCGGAATGAACTCCGCCGGGGCCACCATCCCGCGCAGCGGATGGTGCCAGCGAAGCAGCGCCTCGAAGCCGGAAATGACGCCGGTCTCAAGCGTGATGAGAGGCTGATAATAGAGTTCGAATTCGCCGGCTGCGAGCGCTTTGCGCAAATCGAGTTCCAGCGTGCGGCGGACTCGAAGGCGGGCGTCCATGCCGGGCTCGAAAAAGCGAAAGACGCGCCGGCCATCTTCCTTGGCCTGGTAGAGCGCAATGTCGGCGTTCCTCAGAAGTTGATCGGAGGTCTCGCCATCGGCTGGCGCAAGCGCGATGCCGACGCTGGTTCCGATCACAGCCTGTTGACCTTCGATATCGTAAGGCTCGCTCAAGAGCGTCACGATGCGATCGGCCAAGGCGCCCGCCTCATGCGGTCCGGCGAGCCCTATTTGCAGGACCGCGAATTCGTCGCCGCCGAATCTAGCGACCATGTCGCAGTCACGCAAGCACGTGCGGAGACGCTCCGCCACCGCCACCAAAAGCTTGTCGCCGGCGGGGTGCCCCAAGGTGTCGTTGACGCTCTTGAATTGATCGAGATCGAGATAAAGAACGGCGACTACTTCCGCATGCCGGCGCACGCGCGAGAGCGTTTCATCGAGGCGCTCGTGAAACAACACCCGGTTTGGCAAACCGGTCAGCGCATCGTGATGCGCCATATGGGCGATGCGCGCCTCGGCCTGGCGCTTCGCCGTCACATCCACGATCGCCACAAGCTGCGCGGGCCGGTCGCAAAACATGGTGTTGCGCCAAAAAGTGAGGACGTCGATTTCCGTCCCATCCGCCTTGACATGTTGCCAAACGTGGCCGGGACCGCCTCCGCACAAATCAGGTGTGTTTCGAATCGCGTTCTTGACGTCGTGCCTGTCCTCTTGCGGTACCATGTCGAGCAAGGTCATCTTCGAGAACGACTCTCTATCATAACCGTAATGCGCGGTCGCCGCGTCGTTCACGGCCAGGAATCTCAGGGTTTCGGGATCGAAGAGCCACATCGGCACGGGATTGCCCTCGAAAAGCAATCTGAACGATTCTTCCGCCTCAACAGCCTCGGTCACATCCTTGTATGTCCCGATCCAGCGGATCGCCGCGCCACGTTGATCTAAAACCAATTCGGATTCGTGATGAATCAATTTAACCGTGCCCCCAGGCTGGACGATGCGAAACCGGAGGGAAACGTGCGGCTTGTTACGAAGCTGGCCCGCGGCGGCGGCTTGGTGAGCAGGTCCCTGCGTTTCACACGCGGCGCGATCGTCGGGATGAAAGAGAGCGAGGAAAGCTTCCCCCACGGGCGCGGGCAGATTCGGATCGAGACCGAAGATCTGGTAGGTTTCGCCGAACCATTCGATGGCGCCAGTCTGCAAATCCTGTTCGATGCTGCCGGTATGGGCGATCCGCTGAGCGCGCGCCAAATGGTCCGCGCTGCGCCGGAGCCGCTCCGCCTCGTGCGCGGCCCTCAACGCCAAATGGTCATCCACGATCAGGTCCAGTAGGCCGAGCGCGGCGATGAGAGCCGTTACCGTAGCGATCAGTACGGCGAGGACGGTTGGGGTGACGGCATGGCTGGGCACCGCGATAAGCGGATCGGGCACAAGAGTGACCGCCGCCATGGCCGTGAAATGAAGTCCGACAATCGCCAGGACGAGCAGCACCACGGCCATGAAGCGGCCCCACAAAACCGGTCCCCATGACGAGACACGCATCGCAGCGGCGGCGAAGGTCATGGCAATTGCGAGCGACGCCAGGACATAGCCGGCATCCCAGTGCAGCTGGGCGGGCGCCCGCAACGCGGCCATCCCTATATAGTGCATCGCGGCGATGCCCGCCCCAATCATGGCACCGCCGAGCACGGCAGCCGCAAACCGGTGCGCGACAAACATCGCGAGCCAGACTGCTCCTATCGCGGCCACCAACGAAATTGCGGTCAAACCGGCATCGTAGCCTACGGGAAAACCCGGCTCATAGGCCAACTCGGAAATGAAATGGAACGCCCACACGCCCGCGCCGAAGACCGTGGCCGCCCCCAACAACCATGAAAGGGGCCGCCCCCTCTCCGCGCCATTGGCGTGAACGAAAAGATTCAGGGATATCAAGCAAGCGGCAATGCAAATCAATCCGGCGAGGAAGACGAGCCGGAGATCATGTTGTTCGGTAAGACAGGCATATACGCGCAGCATCGTGCATCCTTACCTAGGTTCGGATGTTGGTTCCGGTGCCACCTGCCCCGGATTAGGAAAATTGTTTAGAAAATGGATCGGGCGATTCGCCGACATCCGGGCACTTCTCGACTGTTCTCCCCGCAAATGTGTCACACGGCGGTTGCGTTTCGATGTTCCGAAATGCGCGATTTTTACCATGTTGGCCGATTGAACCGCCCGGTACGATCGCTGAGCGTTAACCGCTTCGCTTGCAACCGCGCAACGGCGAATCCTCGCCGCCTTCGGGCAGAAAATTCAACTATCGTCCTGTTCAAATTTGCCAAGCCAGCTCTCTTTGAAACACGCAAATTGAAGCACGCAAATTTCATCCATTACCCGTCGTTAACCTGAGTTCGGAGCCCTGGTTCGCCGCAACCGCCGCTGGACAATCGGAGCGCCGCTCCTCTATAACCCCGGGACCTCGCTAAATTCCGGTGGCGCCCAGGTAGCTCAGTTGGTAGAGCACGTGACTGAAAATCACGGTGTCGGTGGTTCGATTCCGCCCCTGGGCACCATGCAATCTCAAATGCTTGAGATTTCAATAAGTCAGGTGAGATCAAAGGGTTCTGGCCGCCGGAGTGGTACACGACGGTGGTACACATGGCCCTCGCAATGGCACGCCCCTGGAAGCATCCCAAGACCGGT
>DASYNQ010000453.1:0-3178 GCA_036008425.1 Methylocella sp.
TTTGTCATTGCGTTCGCTCTATCTGCTGGCGAGGCCGCGTACGCCCGTAACGGCGAGGAACAAGGTCCCGAGCAAGGCGGCAACGGGACCGATGAAACACGGTGTCTGAATGATCCGCATTGAAATCACCGCCGCCGGGCACCCGGCGAGGGCTATAGCGCCACCATTCTGCGCCTCGCCAAGCAAGAGGTGGTCACGGCGTAGCGTCAGCCGCCGGGGGAAACCCTTCGCCGGGGCGCTAAGCCGTGCCAATCGCCAGCAGTGCGGGCCTATAGCGTCTGCCGGATGCATGGGGCAGCCGGCGCGCCGCCAGTGCGCGGGCGTCCGGCCGGCGTGGGTCGCCCCATCGCGCAGAACCACGCTGGCGCGCTCCACAAAAAAGGTCTCGTGCCCGCTGGCAATTCCGACACGCCGCCGATTTTTTCGGTGAGAAACACTCGCCCGAAAAAAGGAACTCGACTGCTGGGGTTGCCGATGGGGCGCAAAGCGCGCGATCCGATACCTCCGTGGAGCCCTCACGAGCCATGCCCGCAACCGTATCACCCACCATGAGCCGATTATCCCGTGGGATCTCAGGAAGCACCACAAAAGGTGGTCGAGTTGACCAGATGGCTCTCGCCTGCGGCCGCAGCCTGGTGCAGGGAGAACGATCGTTTCGAGCAGGTCTATCCCGCCGAGCGCGTTTTAATCGCCAACATCCCCAAGGATGCCGCGCCTAGCTCATAGACGCTCCGCCCTCGCCGTTTCGGCGATGAAGATCGCGCCGTTGGCGCAGGCCGACGCGGAGGTCCTCCCTTTGCGCGATCAGTGTTAACGGGAACTTAACCCTTCATACCGAGGGTGGCTGGCCCGGTTCCTCTTTAAGGAGGGAAGTGTGAGCTACATCGTCCTGGTCGTCCTCTCAGTAGCGCTCATTCGCTTGGCTCTAGTGTACGTCTACCCTAGCCGAGCCAATTGGGACGAGTGAGCCTGCAGTCGAGAGCGGCCGGCTCGTCGGTTTTTTCTCCGAGCTTCCGCCGTGTGTGGTGGCGACGAGGGCGAGTGCGCGAACGGCAAAGGCGTGCAGCGGTTGATTCGTAACATTGCTTCATTGCCGCTCTCGGAACTGCGCCTACTCGATCGCCGCCATCGTTTCCCGAACAATCCGGGCCAGGGCCCGAATCTCTCTTTTCAGGGCGAGCGCCTCAGCCGAGCAGGGCGACGCCGCGCGCCTTCAGCGGCCACGGCACGTAGCGCCGCACCGACAACACACGGCTAAGTGATCCTGCAGCGCACGCCCAATCCGAATAAGTGAGGCGTGTCTTGTGTTTTCCTACGGGTCGCCGTTGTCCTCGGCGAAAGCCAATTGGTTGATTTGCGGGCTAGCCGAGCGACCGGCCAGCCCTTCAACACTGGGAACAGCGATGGCCATAGATTTCACATTAACACCGGCGCAGAAGGCTCTGCAGAAGTCAGCTCGCGAGTTTGCGCAGGATTGCTTGAAACCGGTCGTGCAAAACGCCGACCTCGAACCGGACACGCAAAAGGCCTTTCAAATGATGAGGGGGCCGTATGAGGAGTCCTACAGGCTGGGATTCGCGATGGGCTTCCTGCCGAAGAAATACGGCGGCGGCAGTGTCAGCAATGTCGATCTGCAGTTGGTCGCGGAGGAAATCACCTCCGTGGATCCGGGGTTTGCAACCGTCCTGCTGGTGAATGGCCTCGGTCTTATGCCGGTGGCTTGGTACGGCAGCGAGGAGCAGAAGAAGAAATGGATTGGGGAGGCGACCTCCGATCCGACCCACAGCTATCTCGCGGGATGGACGGTGAGCGAACCGGCCGGGCCGCAGAGCGGCACCGCGAATTTCGATCATCCCGGAGCGCACCCGGCCGGTATCGGCGTAATCGCTGAACTGGACAAGGGACGCGGCGAATGGGTTCTCAATGGCCGGAAGAAGTGGCCTTGCAATTCCGGCGGCTGGGATCTGAAAGGGGCCAACGTCAATATTGTCATCGTGCGCACTGCGCCGAAAAAGGGCGGCAAGCAAGGCCTTAGCGGTATGCTGGTGCCGCGCGGTGCGCCGGGGGTCCGCTACGAACAGCCGATCAGCAAGATCGGTCATCGGCTCTGTCAGAACAATACGATCGTCTTCGAGAACTGCCGAGTGCCGCAGGAAAACGTCTTCGCAGAGGGCAACGGCGACCTCATCATCGCCAAGGATTTCACTTGGTCAGGCCCGGTCGCCGCGATTGCCGCCGTCGGGGTGGCGCGCTCTGCCTATGAATATATCCTCAAATGGGCGAAGAGCACCTCTCACGGCAGCGACAGACCGATCATGCACTACCAGGCCGTTGGTTACAAACTTGCCTCAATCGCGATGAAAATCGAGGCGTGCCGCGCCTTCGCGTGGAAGGCGGCGCACTACCTCGACCTGCATGATTCCGAGGGACATGCGGTGGGAGCCATGTCAAAAGTCTACTGCTCGGAAACCATGTTTCAAGCGGTGTTCGAGGCGATGCAGGTGATGGGCGTCAACTCCCTCGACAGAGACCACCCGGTCGAGCGCTATCTTCGCGAAGCGCTCGTCTTCCCGCTCTATGACGCGGGAAATATCGGCATGCAAATGCGTAAGATATGGGGCGTCATGGCCGATCCCGACTATGATCCGCGGGCGATAACGGAATCGTCGGCGATAGAGTTCAAGAAGTCGATGGAGGGCTGGACGGCGGAAACCGCCGGCTGAATGGCCTCGCGAGCCGACCGCTTCCATCTAGGGCGCGGCCAGCTTGCGAGCTGATGAGTGCACGCCCTCACTCGAATACACGTCACCCGCGCCTCAGACTGGGAACGAGGCGTGATGCTCGTGCCACCAGCGCGCAATGTCGATGGGCCGGGTGATCCACGCGCCGCCTTTCGCCTCCACATATTCCAGAACGATTATGGATCGACGCTCGATCCTTGATGGCGTCGCGCGAGGCCCCTGGCGCGACGCGGGCGACGGCGTTTGTGGCTACGCGTCAGATAACGCCACAAGGCCGCGGCCTTCTGTGTGGTCCGATAGATGAAGCCGTAGATGGTCTCACAGCCGATGGCCCGCAGCCGCGGTTCGTTCCCGGATTTCAACCAACCGGAGATCTGTTCGGGCGGGGGACCGGCTCGCCGAGGGATGGACGCTCGCCGCGCGGCTCACAGGGAAAA
>DASYNQ010000454.1:0-6170 GCA_036008425.1 Methylocella sp.
CGGAATTGTTTCTCGTCGAGGGCGATTCGGCGGGCGGCTCCGCCAAGCAAGGCCGCAACCGGGAGTATCAGGCCGTGCTTCCGTTGCGCGGAAAAATCCTCAATGTCGAGCGGGCGCGCTTCGACAAGATGCTGTCGAGCCAGGAGATCGGGACCTTGATCACCGCGCTCGGCACCGGGATCGGACGCGACGATTTCAACGTTGGCAAACTGCGCTATCACAAGATCATCATCATGACCGACGCGGATGTCGACGGCGCGCATATCCGCACGCTTCTGCTTACGTTTTTCTTTCGTCAGATGCGCGAGCTTATCGAACGCGGGCACCTTTATATCGCGCAGCCGCCGCTCTACAAAGTAAAGCGTGGCGGTTCCGAGCAGTATCTGAAGGACGAGCGCGCGCGCGAGGATTATCTGATCGGCAACGGTCTTGACGCCGCCGTGCTGCGGCTTGCGAGCGGCGAGGAACGCGCCGGCGCCGACCTCCGCGCGATCGTCGAAGAGGCGCGGATCGTGCGCCAGATGCTCGGCGGCCTGCATTCGCGCTACGATCGCCAAACGGTGGAACAGGCGGCGATCGCCGGCGCGTTGAAGCCGGTGTCGCCCGGAAACGAGGCCGAGGCCATGGGTTTTACCATAACGATCGCCGCCCGTCTCGACGAGCGCGCCGAGGATATGGAGCGCGGCTGGAGGGGCGCGGTCGAGAATGGCGGCTATGTCTTCACCCGCGAACTGCGCGGCGTGCGTCAGGCAGCGAACCTCGACGCCGGGCTGTTGGCTTCGGCCGAGGCGCGCCGCCTCAACGAGCATGCGCAATCGCTGCGCGATGTCTTCGCACGGCCTGCGCTTTTTCTGCGCAGGGGCGATCAGGCCCAAGTATCGGGGCCAGGCGACCTTCTCGACGCGGTGATGGCGGCAGGGCAGAAGGGAATTTCCCAGATGCAGCGCTACAAGGGGCTCGGCGAGATGAACCCGGATCAGCTCTGGGAGACAACGCTCGAACGGGAAGCGCGGACCCTGCTGCAGGTCAAGATCAAGGAAGGCGACGACGCCGAGGATATTTTCGTCAAATTGATGGGCGATATCGTCGAGCCGCGCCGCGAATTTATCCAGGAGAACGCGCTCAGCGTGGCCAATCTGGATGTCTGAGCGGGTTCTGCTCTTGACTATTTCATAGTTAGACATGAGCTTGCTTCGAGCAATTCGAATCGCTGTTTTGGAGTCGAAAATGAAGAAAATGTATCGCGTAATGGGCCCAGGACGGATTGACCTCGGCCAACCTTAGGGCTGGGCTCAGTCGCGCACTTCCACCCAGCGTGATGGGGCAAAGAGGGCTTACGTCTGCCAATCTTCAGGCAGCATTGGCTAAGCCGCCGGCTCCGCCACCACCGGCGCCGACGCCTACTTTGTCCAGCGGGGCCGCATCAGGCAATTCTTCGCGCGCAAAGTGAGCAATGAAAGTTGGGCAAGGGTGGCGGCGGTTAGCCAAGCAATCGCCGCTGTAGCAGCCGTTTTTGGATTATGGTTTGTCGGTTGTCAGATTCGTTACGCACGAAAGACCGCCGATCTTCAGGCGCTCCTAGAGTTTTTGAAGGGCGTAACCGAGCAAGAAGATCGATTACTCAACGCCGATCCAAATGAGAAGAAGCAGCAAGCTTTCAATGAGTTACTCAATTTTCTAGAGGCGATTGCCGCAGCGGATAACAAGGACTTGTTTCCGAAGACAGCCCGCTCGATTATTGTCGACAAGCTATGTACCTCGATCGCGGAAATACAGGAGGCGCCCGCTTGGCATGACCAAATTTGCGAGGCAGTGAGAAGTTTGACCACTTTCGTCGAACTCGGAAAATTCATGAAACGCAATCGGAAGGCGATTCACGATCGCGTGGCGGAGCTGAGGTCAAAGGCTGCTGTGTCTACCACTAGTCCGGCGTAGCGCATTGAAACTGGCTTTTTGCTATTTAGTGGGCGGTCCGGGCGCGGGGTATCATGGAGGGCAAAATGTTTGACGTGACCCATACCGATGAAGAATGGCGGCGCCTTCTCACGCCGGAACAATATCGAATCATGCGCGCGCATGGCACGGAGGCACCGGGAAGCTGCGCCCTCGATCATGAAAAGCGCCCCGGCGTATTTGTTTGCGCAGGATGCGGACAGCCGCTCTTCGCGTCGAAAAAGAAATTCGAGAGCGGCACCGGCTGGCCGAGTTTTAACGATCCCCTCGAAGGCGCCGTCGAGAACACCGATGACCGCAGCCACGGCATGGCGCGGACGGAAGTGCATTGCAGCCGCTGCGGCAGCCATTTGGGCCACGTCTTTCCAGACGGGCCGCCGCCGACGCATTTGCGCTATTGTATCAATGGCGTCGCGATTAATTTTCGCCCCGACTGAAGCGCACGAGCGATCAGCGGATATAAACCGCCTCGATGACCTTGAGTTCCTCCCCCAACGGATCGATTTCGAGACGCACCACCTCGGCCATCAGCCGGTCGCGGAATTTATAGGCCCGCCGCCAGCCGTCCTCGGTGACCGGAGGCCAGGGCGTGAAGGTTTTCTTATCGACCATCAAGGCTTCGCATCGCAAGCGCGGGCCGGAAATGTTGCGGGCGATGATAAACATGGCGGCTTCAACCCGTCCTCGTTCTTGACAGGCCCTTCGCGCGCTTTGCGCGAGACGCACGGTAGCTGCATATAGTCTCGTATTTTTGGAAAATATCGACAAAATTCCACCTGAAATACACAATTCGAAGAGCATTGCCTCGAAATGTCCGCGCCGCGAGAGGCGCCGGACAGTCTTGGTTGATCGAACGAAAGGTCCGCATGGTTTGGCTGCGAAGAGCGATCGGCGTGATCTTCGCCTTGGCGGTCGCGATTGGCGCGGGACTCGTCTTTTTGTCGGTCGCGGCGGCTAATGTTCGTGGTTTTTTCGGCGCGCCATTGAACAGCCCTTTGGACGGATGAATCGGTTTCACACGACTGAGATTTATAGAACGGCTTTGCCGACAAAGAAAGGCTCGCCGCATAATCGCTCGGCTCAGGGGGACCCTAACCACGGGACCCATCAGTCGGGCAGGCATTCTCATGGATGTTCATCCCGGTCGCTCCCTGGACAACTGAAATGTTGCAACCCCAGTTTCCTCGGTTCAGACCGGATGGACAACCCGTTGAAAGCTCACATCTAGTGGCATCGGCTCCATGACGGCTTTTTCAAACCCTCGAAGGCGTAAGGCTTCCATAAGTTCGGGTCCCACCGCCAATGCTCCGGTGAAGACCACATAATGCGGCGCCGCCGATGACGTATTTGACGCCGGAAAACCGAGGTGTTCACGCAGAACATGGCCGGCTTGCCGGGCGATGGCCGGGGCTGGATCGATCCATGTCACAGGCCAGGGCGCGAGCCGTTCAAAATGCCTCAGCAGCAAAGGATAATGCGTGCAGGCAAGCACGATGCAATCCGTGCGGAGTTCCCCGGACGTCCCAAATGCGGGCGCGATTTCCCGCGCTATCGCCGCGTCCGAAACATTTTTCCCTCGCATGAAAGCTTCGGCAAGAGGCGCCAGCAGGCTTGAGCCGGCGAGGGTGACCACACAATGGGCGGCATAGGTACGCACCAATTCGCGCGTATAATCGCGCGCGACGGTGCCGGGCGTCGCCAGCACGGAGATAAGCCCCGAGCGCGATTGGCTCGCGGCCGGTTTGATCGCCGGCACCGTGCCGATGAAAGGGATTTTTGGGAACCGCGCGCGCAGATGCGGCAGCGCCAGCGTCGACGCCGTATTGCAAGCAATGACAACGGCGTCCGGGCCACAGAGGGCGATCAAATGGTGCATCACCATCAAGACCCGCGCGACCAAAGCGTCTTCCCGCAGCTCGCCATAAGGGAAAGCGGCGTCGTCGGCGGCATAAATGATTTGCGCATCCGGAAGCAGCCGTGCCACCTCCCCGCAAACGGTCAGGCCGCCGAGGCCGGAATCAAAGACGAGAATTTTTGGCGCGCGAGACATGGATAAGCCAATGAAACGGAAGGCTTGTGCCTCCAGAGCGAATGGCATGGCGGAGGATCAAGGCAGATTTTGGTTAACCGCAGTTGAACGAGAATTGCCTCCGCTGGGGTGCGGCGAGATATTTCTCCTCTCGAAGCACGCTAAGACAATGGGCGCATGGTTTTATACCACGCGATACTCGACCGGTGAGGGTGATACATGCACGACGCGGCCAACGAGATTCTCGAAACCCGTGTCCCGGCCCGTCTCGATCGTCTTCCTTGGGGAAGATTTCATACACTAGTGGCTGTGGCGCTCGGAATTACCTGGGTGCTCGATGGTCTTGAAGTCACGCTTGCCGGATCAATCGCGGGCGCCCTCGAATCGAGCTCCCGCCTGCATTTCAGCGCGTCCGACATCGGCTTAGCATCGAGCTTTTATCTTACGGGCGCTGTCATCGGCGCGCTTGGGTTTGGATGGATGACCGACCGGCTCGGCCGCAGGCTGCTGTTCTTTATCACCTTGGGTCTCTATTTAATATCCACGACCGCGACCGCTTTTAGCTGGAATCTGGGAAGCTTCTGTCTGTTCCGGATGCTGACCGGGGCTGGCATAGGTGGTGAATACAGTGCGGTGAACTCCACGATTCAAGAAATGATTCCGGCGCGCTATCGTGGCTGGACCGACCTTGCCATCAACGGCTCGTTTTGGATCGGCGGCGCGCTGGGAGCGGCCGGATCGATCATCCTTTTGGATCCCACCCACCTCGATCCCGACATCGGCTGGCGGCTTGCGTTTCTCATCGGTTCCGCGCTCGGCCTCGTCATTTTTTTTCTGAGGACGTGGATCCCGGAAAGCCCGCGCTGGCTCGTCATTCATGGAAGGGAGACGGAAGCCGAAAAAATAGTCGATGAAATCGAAACCAAATTCCGCCGGCGCGGCGCGGCCCTTGAAGACGGATCGGCACTCAAGCCAATGCTCTTGCGGCCGCGCACGCACACGCCGCTAGGGCAGGTCTTTCAAACGCTGTTCGTCGCCTTCAGAGTGAGAACCCTGCTAGGACTCACTCTCATGATCGCACAGGCGTTCCTCTATAACGCAATTTTCTTCACCTATGCTCTCGTTTTGACGAATTTCTATCATGTGCCATCGTACCATGTCGGCTGGTTCATCCTTCCCTTCGCGCTTGGCAATGTGCTTGGTCCATTGCTCCTTGGTCCGCTATTTGACTCGATTGGCCGCAAACCCATGATCGCCTTCACCTACGCGGCTTCCGGTTTGCTCCTTGCCGGAAGCGGCTGGCTGTTCGTAAATGACCTTCTCGATGCCGTGGAACAGACGATCGTCTGGACCGTGATTTTCTTTTTTGCGTCCGCTGCGGCGGGCGCCGCCTATTTGACGGCATCCGAGATTTTTCCGGTCGAAATTCGGGCGCTGGCAATCGCCTTTTTTTACGCGGCCGGCACCGCCATTGGCGGGGTGGGAGCGCCGTTCCTGTTTGGGAGCTTGATTGAAACCGGCTCGCGTGCCAGCGTTTTCGGCGGCTATCTGTTTGGTTCGGGGCTCATGGTCCTGGCTGCCGTCATCGAGACGATTTGGGGCGTAGCAGCCGAGCGCAAACCACTGGAGGCGGTCGCGCGGCCCCTGTCGCTGGCGCAAGATTGAATGAAGAGGCGATCATCGATATCGTCGGGTCAGACGCCGACCGCGATTATCGGATGCCCACTCAGAGCCATCAGAACATATTCAGCAAATGTCCATCGGCATCCATGGTCGCGATGAGCGTATGATAATGATAATGCATGACAGCCTTCAACGCATAGGCTTGCAGCACAAACGGGTCGGGACGTCGCCGCACCACGTTGAAAAAGGCGCGCCGATAGTGGTGACGAAGATCGGCCACCTCTACGGCGGTTTGCAGCTTGAAATAGACGAAGCCTGCGTAAAGTATCGCATGTGCATATTGAATGAACCGGCTGAATGGCCGGCTGCGCAAATGAGCGTCGCGGGCGGCGCTGGAATTCAGACCGCCTTCGAGAAAGAGTGAATCCACACGGGCGAAATAGGCTTTCGGATCATAAAGTGCATGCAGCACCCGCAAATATCCTTCCCGCAAGGCGTCGCGGCCCATACCGAGGGGAATGACGTTCGTTCCGTACGGCGTCCGATCGGCGGGATCGAGCCGATT
>DASYNQ010000455.1:0-7691 GCA_036008425.1 Methylocella sp.
CGTGCTGTGGGACCGGCCCGATCTGGAGCGGCTCTATGCCCGCCTCGAGGATGAATACGAACTCAAGGAGCGCGCCGAAACCTTAAAGCGCAAGCTCGATACGATCGTCGAAACCGCGCGCACGCTCACCGATATGATCGACGCCAACCGGGCGACAAGGCTCGAAGTGACGGTGGTAATCCTGATCATGGCCGAAATTCTGCTTACCCTCGGGCAAATTATTTTCTGGCGGAATTGACGCCGGAGCATTCGGCCAAGGCGAGCGTCTCCGCCGCTTGCGCGGTAAGCCATCGAAACGAAGCGAGTTGATGCCGCGCGAACGTCAATTGCCGTTTGGCGTAGCGGCTGGTGTCGAGCTTGGCCTCCCTTGCCGCCTCCGCCAGCGATATTTCACCGTTAAGATGCGCGATGAGATGCGGCACGCCGTGCGCGCGCATGACCGGCAGCGCCGGGTCGAGGCGGCGCTCGCGAAGCACTGCTGCCTCTTGCAACGCGCCGGCTTGGAGCATGATCTCGAAACGCGCATCGATCCGCGCCTTTAGGGCTTCTCTTTCCGTCGCGAGGAAGACCGCGAAAATGTCTTTCGCATCGAGAACCGGCAGCGCCCGTGTGGCATGGAAAGAGACGAGGCTTTTTCCGGTCGCCTCGAAGACTTCGAGCGCGCGCAATATGCGTTGCCGGTCGCTCGGCGGCAATCGCGCCGCGGTCGCCGGATCGCGGCGCATGAGGCTGGCATAGAGGGCAGCGGCCGGAACGCCCGCCGCGAGGGAACGCACCTTCGCGCGCACTTCCTCCGGCACCGGCGGAATCGCCGAAAGCCCTTGCGTCAGGGCCTTGAAATAAAGCCCCGTGCCGCCAACAAAAACCGGCAAGCGCCCCTCGCGCCTTGCCTCGTTGAGCGCAGCGGAAGCGCTTGCTAGCCAAAGCCCGGCCGAATAATTGACCGCGCCGTCGACGTGGCCAAACAACCGATGTGGCGCCCTGGCCTCGTCTTCGCGATCGGGACGCGCGGTCAGCACGCTCAGATCGCGGTAGACCTGCATCGAATCGGCGTTGATCACCACGCCGCCGAGGGCACGGGCGAGACGAAGCGCCAAGTCCGACTTGCCGCTCGCCGTCGGCCCCGCGATGAGGATCGCTGAAACTTGGGTCAAAAGGGTCGTGACGTTGGACCAAAGCGCCTTCGCTATTGCAATGAAAGCGCCCTACTAACTCTCGTTTGCCACTACCTGGCGCAATTCGCGCGGGAGCGGAAAAAATACGCTTTCGTCCGCCGTCGATACCGTCTCGACGTGCAATTCAAAGCGCATTGCGAAAGCATCCATGATTTCCTCGACGAGAATTTCGGGCGCCGAGGCGCCAGCTGTGATTCCGAGCGAGGAAATATTGCTAAACAAATCCCATTCGACGTCGTCCGCGCGCAAGACGAGACGGGCGAGCTTGCATCCCGCGCGTTCGGCCACTTCCTTCAACCTTTGCGAATTCGACGAATTGGAAGAGCCGACGACGAGTAAGGCATCGACAGCCGGCGCCACGCGCTTCACTGCCTCCTGCCGGTTGGTCGTCGCGTAGCAAATATCCTCGCGATGCGGTCCAACGATATTGGGAAACCGCCGCGTCAGGGCAGCGACCATCGCGCGGGTGTCATCGACCGACAGCGTCGTCTGGGTAACATAGGCCAGATTATTTTCGTCCCTTGGCCGGAAGATTTCGACTTCCTCCGGAGTCTGAACCAAAACGATAGAGTCGCTTGGCAATTGCCCCAAGGTGCCGACGACCTCCGGATGTCCGGCATGGCCGACGAGGAGGACTTGGCGGCCTTGGCGATGATGCAGTTCGGCCTCGCGATGGACCTTGGTAACCAGCGGGCAGGTGGCGTCGATCGCGAAGATTTTGCGCGCTTCGGCATCGTCCAGAATCGACTTCGGCACGCCATGCGCGGAAAAGATCACCGGCTGTTCCGTATCGGGCACTTCGTCGAGCTCTTCGACGAAAATCGCGCCCTTGGCCTTCAGTCGTTCGACGACATATTTGTTATGCACGATCTCGTGACGGACATAGACCGGCGCGCCATGGATCCGGAGCGCTTCCTCCACGGCATCGATGGCGCGCACGACTCCGGCGCAGAAACCGCGCGGCGCGCAGAGAAGGACATGTAACTTTGGCTTGACGGTCATACGGCGGCGGGCCCGGACTGCCAATCGTTTAGGTGTTCCCCCGTTCGGCTGTCAAGTACGCCGCTCGACTGCGATAGAGTTCGCCCGTCAGGTTTTTAGAGGATCCACAGTGCCCCTAGCTGGGATCACGGCGGGCCAGAAGCATAGCGAGGCGACGATAACCAGTCTTTGTCATCCGTTCGGTTTCTTCCTCTCAGCCCTTTTCCTTCGACTTAGATTCTTTCCCTTTCGTCCTCTGCTTCCTCTTCTTCCGCTTGCTCTTCCACAGCTGCCAATTTATCTTGAACATCATCAGCGATGCTTTCCAGCTCATCAGCACGCCGACTCAGAGCGACAGCAACCGTGCGCGCTGCGCGAATTCGTTCGACCGCGCCTGGGTCTTGCTCAGTTAAATCCTCCGCCTCGGCATAGGCAACCGCGTAGTCAGCCGCCGCGCGCGCATCTAACGCCTCATTTCTTGTAATCTCAGTGTCCCGCAAAAGCGTCATGAACAAGCTCGGTACTTCGGGTTTGGGATCGGTATAATTCTGATACATATTCCAGCCCATCCAGCCTATCCCGCCGTAAACGACAACGCTGACGACCACTATCACCGCCGCATTTATTACCATGTTTAACAAGGGAATTTTTGTCGGCTCAGTTCCTTGCCATCTCAGTCTCCATCTTGCGATAAGCTCTTCCATCATATCCCAACTACACCTTAAAAAGTTGATGCTCACTTCTTCTTCCGTTTCTTTTTACCCTTCAGGATGGCTCTTGAGAATGCGTCGCGGTATTTCATAACCGCCCTTCATAGGTCCGGTGGGTAAGTTTCTTGAAATGGTAATTTCTCGAGAAGGTTCCACTTCCGCGCTATCAGCCCATGATGGAGGAGCCTCAGAAGCGACAGCGCGTTCCCCGCTCCGCCAACGTTACGTGAAAAAAATAGCGAGCCGTCCATGTAGTGCAAGTGCACTTCGTCTAGCACGCTTGCAATGGCGCTGAGTGCGTCCTCGACCTCAACTCCACTGGCTGTCTCTAAAGGTTTGGCTGACCCATTCATAAGAAGATCGAGATCACGGTGAGCGATCTGCCGATTCCGGCAGTCGCGGCAGAATTTTGCTTTTTCCACTGCAATGCCTACCAGCTTTTCTAAAGCCGCTTTAATTGCCGTGTCGCTTACAAGCCCCGGCAGGTTCCGGATTGTCAGGTTTTTCTTACCCATCGATTCCGACCGGTCGGTGAGCCGCGCAATGTGAAGCAGCGTTTGTTCCCAAAGAGCAGCATGAATTATTCGAAAAAGCGCTGGAGCAGTTTGATTCAACACTTCCACCCGCTTCGGCTTGGTAAACAATTCGACATATTCGCCCCACACCATACGTAGCCAAGCAACTTCTGGACAGAGCGCTGCGAACTGCGTCCCGAGCGCCTCTCCCATCTTCTCAATGTAGTTGGATCTTGCTTCCTCGGCGGTCCTGGTGGTCATGACTTCTCGATAGTCTCCGGCTCTGCTTTGGTTCCAGCGAATCGCGAGGCATTATTATAGGTTCGCTGCAACCTTTGCCGAGCGAGCAAGCTTTAAGCCACTACCCCGCCATCGTCGGAGAGGAAGAAGGCAAGGATTAGAAGCGGCGAGGGAATATACACGCTCTCTTTAAAAACATTCATCGGCGCGCCATGAAAAAAGCGGTCATCATGCCGGCGGCTTCGCTTGCACGGATGCTGCCGTAGATTTCCGGCGCATGATGGCAGGTTGTTTGCGCGAAAAAACGCGGACCGTGCTCGACCCCGCCGCTTTTTGGGTCCGGCGCGGCAAAATAGAGGCACCGCAGGCGGGCGAAGGAAATCGCCGCCGCGCACATCGCGCAAGGCTCCAGCGTTACGTAAAGATCGCATCCGGAGAGCCTTTCGGTCGCTTCGGCGTGGCACGCCCGGCGAATCGCCAAAACCTCCGCGTGCGCGGTTGGATCCTTGTCCCGCAAGGTCTGATTGCCCGCGCGCGAAATTATTGCGCCATCGCGGACGATCACCGCGCCGACCGGCACCTCGCCGAGTTCCAATGCGGCGCGCGCTTCAAAAAAAGCGCAAGACATGGGATCGTTTTCCTTGTGCCGCATCGCCGCTTGATTCTCCATGTCAACGCCCTCGAAGCACGCCAGGTCGCGCGGCGCATTGCGGCAAGTGCGTTAACATGAGCGCCCTATCATCACCGGCTCGGAGTTGTATGAACCGGGGCTTCGATCGTGCAAATCAGCCCGCCGGGCTCGAACAAGATGTCTGCGCTGCCCGCCAATTCGCGCCCCAAGCTTTCGATGAGACGTGAGCCGAAGCCGCGGTGCCCGGGTACGGTAACCGGCGGGCCTCCATGCTCGCTCCAGCGAAAGCGCAGGCGTCCTTGCACCGGCGCGCCCCATTCGATATTGACCTTGCCCTCTTCCGTTTTGAAAGCGCCGTGTTTGAGCGCATTCGTGCAAAGCTCATGGAGCGCCATCGACCACGAGGCAGCCCGGTCGGCCGGAATGAGCACAGCAGGTCCTTCAATCGCGAGCCGGTCATCAGGCCACATTGCACAAAGTGGAGCGAGCGATTGGCCGACGATTTCACGCAGGTCCGTCGCCTCCCAATTCCTTTGCGTGAGCAAATCATGCGCGCGCGATAGCGCCACGAGGCGGTCATGGAACGTCTCGATATTTTCCCTCGGCAATTCCCGCAACGAGAGGTTTGCAATCGCCGAGACAGTGGAAAGGGTATTCTTCACCCGGTGATTGAGCTCGTTGAGAAGGAGCTGAAGGCGCTCTTCAGCTTGCTTTTGCTCGGAGATGTCCGTGTTCGTGCCAAACCATCGAAGCACTCGTCCTTGATCGTCCTTGAGCGGTTGAACGCGCGACAGGAACGGACGGAAGCTTCCATCGGCCGCCTTGAGCGGAAAAACCATTTCGAATGGCTCGCGATTCTCGATGGCTCGCGTCCAGCCTTCCATCACCGCCGGCAATGCATCTGGATCAATCACGACTTGCCAGCCCCAGCCTGCTATCTGCTCGGCTGTTGTCCCGGAGTAATCGTAACACCTCTTATTATACCAGTAGATCCATCCGTCAGGGTTCGCTAGCCACATCAACTGCGGTACGAAATCGGCCAGTAACTGAAACTGTTTTTCGCCCTCTAATAGCCTTTCGGGAAAGTTTGGATTCATGATGAGTCACTCGTGGCAAGGTGACAAAGCATTGCGGATCGACACGAAGCGGGCGGAGTGCGAGACGAACGAACGCGGCGGCGTCCCTAGCCAATCATACGGCCGTTGCCGCCCGCCGCCACAGCCGCGCTGGCATTGACAAGAACGATACCCGTTTCGCGCTTGACGATCGGACCAAGGCCCGGCCGGTCCGCCGGAGGCAGCATGCTGAACGCTCAAACCGATAAATGACGCTCAGTTGCATTTCAAGACCGTAATTGCTTTCCGAACCTGTGATTCGTGGATCGCGACTTAGAAAAAGTTGCAGACCGTTTGGATTAGATCACAGGAATAACAAATGGATAGTGACGATGTGCGACCCACGCCGAAGCGATCATGGTCAAAAAGCGGGGTCGCGAGGATCGAACGTGTTGTTCCCTTTTTAGCCAATAGTCTGCTATCAAAGTGCGATGCGCGAACATCCAGGGAAAGAGCATCCTCGCCGCCATGACGCGGGCCGGTTTCCGGTTGACGCGCGGGCGCGACCCGATCACCCCAAAAAGCCGCGAGGCCACACGGCCGCAACGAAAGATTTCGTGGACGCGGCCATCGATCGGCCCCTGCGCTTAAGCCACAAGGCCGCGCCGCGCAATGGCCAAGAAACTGGAGAACGCATCGCCAAGGTCATGGCGCGGGCTGGGCTCTGCTCCCGGCGCGAGGCGGAAGCTTGGATCGGCGGAGGCCGCGTCGCCGTGAACGGCGTGGCGCTGACCAACCCGGCGGTCAACGTCAGGCGCGACGACAAGATCACTATCGACGGCGAGCCGCTCGCCCATCGCGCCCGCACGCGGCTCTTTTTGTTTCATAAGCCGCGCGGCTTCGTCACGACCGCGCGCGATCCGCAGGGCCGGCCGACGATTTTCGATTATCTTCGCGAGCAATGGCCAGCCGGCCCGCGAGTCGTCAGCATCGGCCGCCTCGACATCAATAGCGAAGGGCTGTTGCTGCTCACCAATGATGGGGGGCTTGCGCGGGTCCTCGAACTGCCCGCGACCGCCTGGGTCAGGCGTTACCGCGTTCGCGCGAAAGGCGAAACGGATCAAGCCATTCTCGATCGGCTCCGCGACGGCCTTACACTCGGTGGCGTGAAGTATGCGGGCATCGAGGCGACCCTAGATCGCGCGCCGGGCGCCAACAGCTGGCTGACGATGGCGTTGCGCGAAGGTAAGAACCGCGAGATCAAGCGCGTGCTCGAACATATCGGGCTTCAAGTTAACCGACTGATCAGGCTTTCCTTCGGACCGTTCCAGCTCGGCCTGCTCGCCGAGGGCGCGGTCGAAGAGGTGCGCACGCGCGTCCTCCGCGATCAGCTCGGACCGGCGCTCGCCAAGGCCGCGGACGCGGATTTTTCGAGCCCGCTGCATGCCGAAACCGAAGTAGCGGAAATTGTCGATGTTTCGAACGCGCGGCAGCATAAAAGGAGCGCGGGTCTTGGCCGTGATCACACCAATGCGCCGTATTCGACACGAAGTCCTCGCGCGGCGAGACCGCGGGAGGACGATCGCCAGCCTCAAGCAAGAGCCGCGGTGAAGGTTAAACCGGCACCCGCCGCCCGGAAACATGTTTCCGCGTTGCGCGCCGCATACGGCGAGCCGCCAAAGGAGCGCCAACGGATCGAGCGGCGCGAGACGGCCGATCGCGGCGGACGGACGGTTTATGTCGAACGGCTCGTGTCCGCCAAACGCGAGGACAAGCGCCAGGATAAGCGTAAGCCGCCGGACACGCGCAACGGCCGCCGCTTCGAAGCGGGGCGCCGGGACCGCAATGATGCAAGCGAACGTGCCGCGCGGCGCGTCGGCGGCCCAGCGGCAAGCTCCAAGCCAACAAAAGTCCGCACGACGGAGGGCACGTTTCAAAAAACCAGGCAGGAACGCTGGCAAAAGCCTCCTGGCGCACAAAAAACCTCGGCTTCCGGCACTCCCAATGTCAACACCGATCGGGCGCAGCGTCTGACGCCGCCATCCCGGAAATTCGAGGAAGAAGACCGGCGCACGGGGGGAAACCCGGAAGGCCGCGCGCGGGGCCGCGACCAAGCGCAAAAGCGTTCGATTGGTCCTCGCTTGCCAAGACCCTATGAAAAGCCAGGGGGCGTCAGACCGGGAGGCGGCGCAAAACCACCTAGCGGGGGCGGGCCCAGAGGGCGCGGCGGACCCTCAAAAGGACGCCCTCGCGGCAAATCGTGATGCACCATGCGCGTTGTCGGCGGCAGGTTGAAAGGCCGGGCGTTGAAAAGCCCAGGTTCGGACGCGATCCGGCCGACCTCGGACCGCCTGCGCGAGACGGTTTTCAATATTCTCGCGCAT
>DASYNQ010000456.1:0-3273 GCA_036008425.1 Methylocella sp.
CAAAAAATTTTGATGTGCGCGCCGGATCATTTTGGCGTGAACTACGTCATCAATCCGTGGATGCTCGGCAATCGCGGCCGCATCAATCATGCTCTCGCGGTCAGGCAATGGAATAATCTCAGAGATGCGGTTGCCGCGCATGCGGAAATCACGCTGATCGAGCCGCAACCCAATTTGCCAGACATGGTGTTTACCGCCAATGCCGGCATGGTACTGGGCAACGTGGCGGTCGCGAGCCGTTTTCGGTATTCAGCGCGGCAAGGCGAGGAGCGCTTTTTCTGCCAATGGTTCGAGCACAACGGTTTTCCGCTGGCGCCGTGGCCGGAGGATATTTTTTTCGAAGGTGCCGGCGATGCCTTGCTCGATCGCGGCCAGCCTCTCATCTGGTGCGGATTTGGCTTCCGGTCCGATGAAACTGCGCCCGCTGCGCACGAACGCGTTTTCAAACGCCCCGTCATCGGTCTGCGGCTTGTCGATCCGCGCTTTTACCATCTCGACACCTGTTTTTGCCCGCTCGAAGGTGGCTATCTCATCTATTATCCCGAGGCTTTTGATGCCGCGAGCCGGGCGAAGATCGCCGCCAGAGTCGCGCCGGAAAAACGGGTCGCCGTCGCCAAGGAAGATGCCGCGCAATATGCCTGCAACGCCGTCGATCTTGACCGGCATGTTTTTCTCAACGGCGCATCGGAAGAATTGCAGGAAAAACTGCGCGCCGCCGGCTTTACGCCCGTCATCGTGCCTCTGTCCGAATTCATGCGCGCGGGCGGGGGCGCCAAATGCCTGACGCTTAAATTGAAGGAAAGTTGGGGGCTAGTGGATTGATTTGATTCATTCTTACACCCGGCGGCGCTGCGCGCGATGTTGCGCGAGCTCGTCCGCGCGAGCGAACTCGTTGGTTTCGAATTGACCGAATTTGAAGCCCCTTCGAACCCCGAGCGTCGCGCCCGCACGGTTCAAACGGTCATCCGCATGATCGAACCTGTGTTTCTGGCGGGGCCGGACCGCCGGGAAGCGTCGATATTAATTAAGTAGCGCCTTGCCGTAGGTGTCAACGCGATCTAGAAGTGTAGCTATGTCACAGCGTCAGCCTTACAGCGCTCCTGCGGTATCGCCGGTATTATCGCCGCTACGGTCGCGCCATATATTGAATTCCATTCCTACCGTCATTTATGTGCTTGCGATAACAGCTAAAGGTTTTCCCCCCCAATGGATAAGTGACAGCGTCAAGAGAATCTTGGGTTACGAAGTCGAGGAAGCGCTGGCCCCTGACTGGTGGATCGACTGTCTGCATCCCGATGACAAGGAGGCCGCTGTCGAGAAAACGTCGATCCTGATGACCCAGGGCCACTTGGTGCAAGTGTACCGGTTTCGATCCAAGGACGGCCACTACCTTTGGATGCAGGACGAGGCGAGCCTCTTGCGGGAAGCCGGCGGCCGGCCCACGGAAATTGTCGGGTTCTGGACCAACATTACAGAACGCAAGCAGGCGGAAACGCAAGCGCGCGGCCAAGCTGTCGACATTGGCGAGGACGAGCTGACTCGTTTTAACAATCGCATTGCAGTTCGTCTGGTGATCGCAGCCCTGATCGTCGGCTCCAGTTTCTTGCTCCTTTCAGACAAAGGGCCCCTGATGTGGAGAATGACTATTATTGGGCTCGCCGTCTTGGCGGTCGGCTGTAGCCTCGGGGCGATATTGATTTGGCTCGTGGTCAAATCCGGCAAACGGTCGCGCCATATATTGAATTCCATTCCTACCGTCATTTATGAGCTTGCGATAACAGCTAAAGGTTTTCCCACCCAATGGGTAAGTGACAGCGTCAAGAGAATCTTGGGTTACGAAGTCGAGGAAGCGCTGGCCCCTGACTGGTGGTCCGACTGTCTGCATCCCGATGACAAGGAGGCCGCTGTCGAGAAAACGTCGATCCTGAGGACCCAGGGCCACTTGGTGCAAGAGTACCGGTTTCGATCCAAGGACGGCCACTACCTTTGGATGCAGGACGAGGCGAGCCTCTTGCGGAAAGCCGGCGGCCGGCCCAAGGAAATTGTCGGGTTCTGGACCAACATTACAGAACGCAAGCAGGCGGAAGAACGGGCAGCGCAAGCGCGCGAGCAAGAGGCCGAGAGGGGCAAGCTGTTGGGGTCTAGCGATCGCAACATTGCAGTTGGTCTGGTGATCGCAGCCCTGATCGTCGGCTCCAGTTTCTTGTTCTTTGCAAACAAAGGACCCCTGATGTGGGGAACGGCTATTATTGGGCTCACCCCCTTTGCGGTCGGCTGTAGCCTCGGGTTGAGATTGATTTGGCGCGTGTTCAAATCCGGCAAATATTAGGACTTTGTTCTATCACTCAGCATGCGGTCCAGATCGAAGGTCGCATCCGTAACGACAGAACTCTCCGTTCCTCTCCCTCCGCCAGGCTACCGTTCGCATTTGTTCCGGCCGTTTTGCGGAAGCGACGTTCAGCCCGCAAGGCTCGCGAGGGCATCCGGCGTTGGTCCGCCATCGGCGATCGAGAAGCTCGATCGTATGGAGCACCGGGATCGATGTCCCGCTCGCGATCTGAGAGATGCAGCCGATGTTTCCGGTGGCGACGAGGTCGGGCGTGAATTGCAAGATGTTGGCAATCTTGCGGTCGCGCAGCCGCGCGGCGATCTCCGGCTCCAAAATATTATAGGTGCCCGCCGAACCGCAGCACAAATGCCCTTCGGGAATGTCGCGGACCTCAAAGCCTGCTTGCGTCAAGAGCCGCCTTGGCAAGGCGTCGATCTTTTGGCCATCGGCACTCTCGGTGGATCAGGCGCCGACACGCGATTATCGGATGATCAGAAGATATTGAGCAAATGTCCATCGGCGTCGATGGCCGCAATGAGCTTGTGATAATGATAATGCAAGACAGCCTTCAACGCATAGGCTTGCAGCACAAACGGCTCGGGACGTCGCCGCACCACGTTGAAAAAGGCGCGCCGATAGTGGTGACGAAGATCGGCCGCGTCTGCGGCGGTTTGCAGCTTGAAAAAGATGAAACCTGCGTAAAGGATCGCTTGCGCATATTGAATGAACCGGCGGAATGGCCGGCTGCGCAAATGAGCGTTGCGGGCGGCGCCGGTTTTCAGACCGCCTTCGAGAAAGAGTGCATCCACACGGGCGAAATAGGCTTTCGGATCATAAAGTGCATGCAGCACCCGCAAATATCCTTCCCGCAAGGCGTCGCGGCCCATACCGAGGGGAATGACGTTCGTTCCGTACGGCGTCCGATCGGCGGGATCGAGCCGATT
>DASYNQ010000457.1:0-8543 GCA_036008425.1 Methylocella sp.
TGCAATGGAAGCCCGACTGGGCGATGCGCTGGTATGCGCTCAAGGTCGACTACGAGATGGCCGGCAAGGATCTGATCGAATCGGTCAAATTATCCGGCGCGATCACGCGCGCCCTCGGCGGCACTCCTCCCGAAGGGTTCAGTTATGAATTGTTCCTCGACGAAAACGGCCAAAAAATCTCGAAATCGAAAGGCAATGGCCTAACCATCGACGCGTGGCTCGCGTATGCGAGCCCCGAAAGTCTGTCGCTTTTCATGTATCAGAAGCCAGCCGCCGCCAAGCGGCTCTATTTCGACGTGATCCCGCGCACGGTCGATGATTATCTCGCCTTCCTCAATGCTTATCCAAGGCAAGAGGCCAAGGAGCGTCTCGGCAACCCGGTCTGGCATATTCATTCGGGCGAGCCGCCGCCGCCCGAGGTCTTGCGGCATGGCACGGGCCAAGTCACCACGATCACCTTCGGCATGCTGTTGAATCTCGCCGCCGTGGCGAACAGCGAAGATCCCCAGGTGCTTTGGGGTTTTCTGCGCCGCTATGCGCCGGATGTCTCGGCCGCGACGCATCCGCGTCTCGACCGGCTGGTCGCTTACGCGGTCCGCTATTTCCGCGATTTCGTGCGCCCCGCGAAAAACTTTCGCGCGCCGGACGCAATCGAGCGCGAGGCACTCGAAAATCTCGCCGCCGCTCTCGCCGCCCTGCCCCTGGGCGCCAACGCGGAAGAGATTCAGACAGTGCTCTACGATGTCGCGCGGAAATTGCCGCGCTATCAGGATATGAAAGCCAAGGGCGCGACGGTCGAACGGCCGGGCGTCTCGAACGATTGGTTCGCCATGCTTTATGGCGTGCTGCTCGGCGAAAGCCGTGGCCCTCGATTTGGGTCTTTCGTGGCGCTTTACGGGATCGCTGAAACCCGCAAACTCATCGCCGACGCGCTCGCTGGCGATCTTGTGCGCGACCATGCGGCATTTCAAGGATGAAGG
Source organism: Methylocella sp. (assembly GCA_036008425.1). Classification (GTDB taxonomy): domain Bacteria; phylum Pseudomonadota; class Alphaproteobacteria; order Rhizobiales; family Beijerinckiaceae; genus Methylocapsa. The sequence continues at coordinate 981 of DASYNQ010000457.1, forward strand.
TGACGACGAAGATCATTATTTTTTAGGGCGGGTGGTGTTCCTATCACATCGCATATTCGCGCGTTCGCACCGCAAGGCAGGATGTCATCAACCATTCGATTTCTTCTAAATCGGGTGAAACAATCCCGCGGCGGTGAGGCTTGCGTGGAATGCGCCGTCCCGTGGTGCGGCTTTGCGCTTGAGACGGAGAGAGTCTTTGCCGGGAGCCTTTCGGGCGAGGTTATGGGCCATGTGCAGGGGAGAGAAGTTGGTGGGAGCGTGATCCTTGGGGCTGCAACATTTGCCATCGCGGAAGCTCATGTCCATTCCCGAATGGAGCGTTCGATGGCTGCGGCCCAGTTGGTTTGCGGGCACGCAGACCGAATCTGAGGATCACGGCAGGGTCAGCACTTCAGCCGTTTGTCACGCAATTCGTCACCCGATTGCCCTGCCCGAAGCACCGCCTTACCTTGACAATTGTCCGGGGCAGCTTTACTAAAATCGCGAATATGGAGGTATAGCCCGAGGGGAGTTTGGGGGACAGTGCTTCCCAAGCCGGAGCGTCTACCGTGATTGTCGAATGGCCAGGCATTTTCATACGCGCCAATCGTCGTCGCGTAGAGGTTAATGATTAGCATTATAACTGGTGACTTGTTTAATTCGACAACTTTGTTTTGTGAGGAGATTTGTTCCGTGTCGGCCATAGCCTTTCCTGAGCGGCCACTGCTAGAGGCAGACCCCGCGGTGTTTGCCCGCGACTTCGATAAGAATTGCTTTACTTTCACCCATCGGCTTTCGAACAATCCGCTTTTTAGAACCGACCGGCTGCTCGCGCTGGCCCGCCTGCGGGGGCGCGATCCACGTAATGTGCACTACGACGCGGGAGAGATCCGGGTCGATCAGCGCTGGGATCAGACGCCGCCGTGCGACTTGCCGGTCGATGAGCTTTTGCGACGCATCGAGACGGCGGGAGGGTGGATTCTTCTGCGCAGCGTGCAAGAAGATCCCGAATACGCCCGGCTGCTCGACGCCTGCATGGACGAGATCGTCGCGCTATCTGGGCGAGATCTCAGTCAAGTCATGAAGCTTCGTGACTCGATCATCTTCATCAATTCGCCGAACCGGATCACCACCTACCATATCGACCGCGAATGCAGCTGGCTGTATCAGATCCGAGGCCGCAAAACGATCAGCATCTTCGACCCAACGGATCGCGATGTCTTGCCGGAGCGGGAGATTGAAAAGTTCTGGGAAGTGGACAATAATGCGGCGACGTACAGGCCGCAATACCAAAGCCACGCCACCGTGATCGAACTCCTCCCCGGACAAGGCGTGCATATTCCGGTCGGCGCGCCCCACTGGGTGCGCAATGGGCCCGAGGTGTCGGTCTCGCTGAACATTAATTTCCATTATCTCGACGCGATCACAGCGGATGTCTACAGAGCCAATTATTGGCTTCGCCGCCTGGGGTTAAATCCTACCCCGCCGCGGGTTTCGGCGTTCAAGGACGCCATCAAGCGAAGCGCATACGGCACCGTCAATCGAACCGTTCTTCAACCCGCGCGCGCGGCGCGCAGGGCGATTAGGGCGATGAAACATCCCGCGCGCAAGACCTGACAGGCCGGTTTGAGGCGGCAGGCCTTTTTCAGGCCGGCCAAAGCATCCCCGGGTGCAAAGGCGGCGACATTGCCGAACGAACCGTTCGCCGCGCCACTTCCAAGGGAATCGGGTGAAAAACTTAAGCTGCGATGAGGCTGGCGAGATAGTCGTCATCCCATGCGGCGATTTTGCGCTTGAGCCGCTGGGAGCCTTTTTCCGGCGCATTGCGGATTTGATTTCGGGCCATGGGCGCGTGCCTCCTGGCAAAAGCCGTGGCCTCGATTTGGGTCTTTCGTGGTGCTCTACGGAATCGCCGAAACCCGCAAACCCATCGCCGACGCCTTGGCCGGCTGCGTAACCATGCGACATGTCAGTACAAAGGTGAGATAGTACAATAATTATCGATATTTATTTTGCGCGGTGAGCTAGTGCATGGTATCCTATTCAGGTCGACTATGTACATTGGAACCCGGTATGTCATCAACATTTCGACTTCTTCGAGTAAAACAAATCAGGTTTACGGCTCGCCTCCTGCACGCGGTTGAAAGGCTGCCAGGCGGCAATCGTCTGATGAGATGCGTGGCGACTTGGCCACTCACCGCGTCGATTCTGAACGCCATGTTAGGGTATCATCGCGTTTTCAATAGCTTCTCTGAAGCTGTCGCTGCAGCTCGGCCCTACACGGACGGAGGCTTTGAACATCCAGAGTATGCAAAGCGGCACATGGCGCTAGCGGGGGCCCCCGCGCCTAGCGATTATCCCGCACTCTTTCACATGCGAGGTCTGATATATGACCGCGCCAAGATTTTTGATTTAGGAGGAAGTATTGGAAATCTGTTTTACCTGTACGATCGGTATTTAAACCTTCCTTCGGATTGCATCTGGCTGGTTTTTGAGTTGCCCGCATTGGTGGAGTTAGGACAAAATCTAGCTACGACGCGCGGCGAAAATCGTCTTCAGTTTTCGAGAAAATGGGAGGATGCAGGTGGCGCGGAACTCTTGATTGTATCCGGCTCTCTCCATTACTTTGACACACCTCTCTCCCAGATGGTGGCCGGGCTTCCGGAAAAACCGTCGTATATACTTATAAACCGCGCACCTCTGATCGACGGACCGACGAAGGCGACGGTACAGGACTGTGGGACGCACAGGGGCGGATGCGTCCTCTATAACAGGGCGGAATTCGTAACGGCCATTGAGGCGATTGGATATGAGGCCGTTGACAACTGGAAAGTGTGGGAACTTTCCCTAAAAGTCGTCGGGAGGCCAGAGTCCTCGGCGTTTCCATATTCCGGCTTTTTCTTCCGGCTGAAGGAGCAGGTCCCAAAACGCGGGGGAATAAAGAATGACCCCGCCGCGGGTGCAAACGATAAGGAGTTCGAGGCCGGCTGAAATCGTTGCCTTACCGGACACAGGCAATCTGCCTCTGCCTCGAATCGAGGCGCTGAGGCGAGCGCCGCCGGCGCTTCGCGGGTGATTTGTAAAAGCGGCGAGCGATCGAGAATCGAGAATGGTGTGGACTTGCTCGGATGGCGGCCGCGAGCTTGGCATTTGCCGATGTCCCCAAACGTGCTAATCGAGGCCTGCGGGTGGACCGCCAATTGGCTCCCGCGCAAGCATCCGTCCCAGACAGCGGATGCTGCCAAGCACGTGGCGTTGGCCGGATAGAGTGGCGGTTTCCTAAACCGCAGGTCGGGGGTTCGAGTCCCTTCCGGGACACCATCTTCGCGAGCACGCACGGCTCGACCGCCGGGTTCCCATCAAGTCACTTGCACGGCGAATTCATTGTGGCCGAAGCGGCGGGCGACAAGGTCATTCATCAGGAAGTAGACTGATCCTCTCGAGCTGCAAGAGCAGCCGAAGCGGGCGATCGGGCGATCTCCGGTCTCCATCCCCAAGGACAGATCGTCCTGAACCAAGCGCGGCCATCCCAGAAGCTTGTTGTGGACGCAATATACACGCGTTTGCGCCGGCATGCTGTGTTTAAGCCTCGATTCTTCGCCCGCCCTTCAGTCGCCGCCGGACCAGAGCGGACAGCAGCCGGGTTGGATGAAAAGGTGCCTCGCTCAGCTTGTCCGGGGCTGACGCCGCCACGAATCAAAGCCGCGCGCCGGCGGAGGCTCCGGACCGGGAAATAATTTATCCTGTCGGAAGCAGAAGCCGCTTGGCCAGCCTGCGGATTGGTTGGGGGGAGCGCCGGCTGATTCGCTGGAGGCCGCGATTGAGCATGTCAAAACGCCGGACTTCACGCGAAAACTGAGGCTCCAGCGACTGAATTTGCTTGGCGAAGCGGGCCTTCACCCATTCATAGACCTCGATATCGTATTGATTCAATGTTTCCAAGCGTGTCCGTGTAGCCTCTGACACGGCTGCCAGCTTCGGCCGGTTTGGGGTTTCGTTGTCGATACGGAACAAGACCCGATGGAAAGGCCACCCATAAAGCCGCTTTAAGAACCAAACGAGGGCGGTGTATTCTTCGATCGGAGCCGCGACGATGAAGCGTTCCTCAATGTTGCGCTTGGCCATTTCAAGATGGTGCCGCTCGACAGGGCGGATCGAGATTGGGCGGCCTTCGAGGTCCCAAGGCCCGTCGAGTTCAGGACAGCCGCTCAGCATGCGCACTTGGTGGTTGTCTTGGTCAAGACCGATCCCGCTATCCAAATATTGTTCGAGCGTCAGGTCCTTGATAAACCGGTAGCAGGGGAGGTGGCTCATGACCCGATTATGAAAGAAGTTGGAAACAACCCGATCCACCGGATGGCGCACAATCGTAAAAAACTTCGATGGTTTGTCGAAAATAGTGGCGACATCGAAGGTAAAATGCGTGCCGACCATGCAACGAACCGCATGCTGCTTTTCGATCGGGAGCTTATGGAACTTTTCGGCAACCTTCGCGGTGGATCGCACCAGGAGCGCCGTATCGGGCATCTTAAGATAGGCATTAAACTGTTCATCTCGCAAGCAACGCTCGATGACCTTTTCCATAGTCATTCCACCCGTTTTCGGAATATGGAAGAAAATCAGGACCGGCGGAGGGGCGAGACCGGGAATTGCGGTTTTATGAGAACCGGACAGCATTAACATTCCCTCGCGGAGCGACCTTTTAACCGACATCCACAAGATGCCGGTCTTGCTGAAGCTAAGATTGCCACTTTCGACGGATATTGGCAATGCCAAACCCTCGACATGGGGCTCTCGTGCACCCAAGCCAGTGACATTGGCGCGCAAGATTCGTCACGGCCTTTGCGCGCCATTGGTTATGAGGTTGTTGGCAGCTAGAAAGTGTAGGAACTTTCTCTAAAACGCGTGGGGAAGTCAGAATACTCGGCGCTTCCATACTCCGGCTTTTTCTTCCGATTGAAGGATCGGATTCCAAAACGTGGAGGATTGGTTCAGGACACCTCCACAGGCACGAAAGACGGACTGGCACGACCGGGGTGCTGGCTCGATCGATGTCGACACGTCCCCGTAGCTGAATGACAAAATCGAGACACTGGAAGTTTTCCCTGGGGAACTGCGAATCCGCCGTTACGGGATGGGCAATGCACCAGCACGACCTCAGCGGCAAGGGTTTCCTTACCGGGACGCGGCGGTCGGGGCGTTTGGGGGAGGGGCTGGCGAGTTAGTACTCGGCCACAAGGGCTAGCCGCTATGCTTTGGGCCTGCCATGCTCATCGAACGGCGCCGCGACGCCTGCACCTCCGCAAAGGTAAAGACTAAGGTTAGTGCATAGTGGGATCAGGCGCAACCATGAAACTGATCTTAAAGTTGCTCCTGCCTCCTTGTGGCGCAAAGCCCAGGACAAGGGCGGGTTTGACGGGGCGCCGGTCGATATCGCCGACGGTTGCATTCATTTTTCGACCGCGGAGCAGGCCGAAGCGACCGCCGCGAAATATTTCAGCGGCAAGAACGATTTGCTGCTTATCGCGGTTGACACAAAACGACTCGGCGGCGGCTTGCGTTTCGAGCCGTCGCGCGGCGGCGTGCTTTTTCCACATCTTTATTCCGCTCTGCCGCTCGATGCCGTGGTCTGGGCAAAACCTCTGCCGCTCCGGCCGGACGGCGGGCATGATTTCGCGAGCCTTTTAGGAATAACCGGCGAGCCGGGACCGGACTAGCCGGGAATCTTACGCATCAGCCAATTCAAGCCTTTTTTCGATCCGCGCGAGCCTTTCCTCGACACAATCGAAGCGAATCGATTGCTCATGCGCGAAGGATGTTTCAAGGTGACCGATACGAATCGTGATAACGCGGTCAACGGCAGCTCGCATAGGCGCGAGATGTTCTAGAATCAGGTTTTCGGTGCTTTCGGGCATGGCCGATCTCTGTCGTCTCGCCAGAGATGCGCCATGATCGAGGATATCGCAACGTGTTTCAAACATGCCCCGATGTCGCGTTATACCAGGTCCAGTCTCGAAGTAGCGTCAAATTGATGCGCTACCGTTTATTAGACACGTTCGCGCGTCCGGTCCTGTTCCGGCTCGATCCCGAGGATGCGCATGAATGGGCCATTCGCGCGCTTGAGGTTCTGCAAAAATTTCCTCGGCTGCCGGCCCCGCCAGACGACCCGCGCCTCGCGGTCCGCGCTTTCGGTCTCGATTTTCCCAACCCGCTCGGGCTCGCGGCGGGTTTTGATAAGAATGGCGAAGTTATAGATGCGATATTGCGTCTGGGCTTCTGCTTTACAGAGGTAGGCACGATCACACCGCTGGCGCAAGCCGGTAATCCGCGCCCGCGCCTATTTCGCCTCGATCGCGACCAGGCAGCAATCAACCGTCTCGGCTTCTGCGGCGACGGACATGCGGACGTTCACGCGCGACTCACAAAACGCCCACAATGGCCGGGCACCGTCGGGATCAATATCGGCGCCAACAACGACTCCGGCGATCTCCCCGCCGATTATGTGCAGGGGATCGAGGTTTTCGCCGATGTCGCGGACTATTTTGCGATCAATGTTTCTTCGCCAAACACGCCGGGGTTGCGCGATTTGCAGCGCGCCGATGCGCTCGACGATCTCCTCGCCCGCGTGCTTGCCGCCCGCGACGAGCAAGCCGAGCGGTTTGGCCGCAAACCCGTGCTTTTAAAGATCGCGCCAGATCTTACGCTCGCCGAACTCGACGAGATCGTCAAATGCGCAAGGTCGCGAAAAATCGACGGACTTATTGTCTCGAATACCACGGTCTCGCGGCCCACGACATTGCGCGACCCCTCCGCTAACGAACCCGGCGGCCTCTCTGGCCAGCCGCTGTTTGCGCTTTCGACGCAAATGCTCTCCGCCGCCTATCTGCGAACGGAAAGTCAGTTTCCGTTGATCGGCGTTGGCGGCGTGGACAGCGCGGAAACCGCCTTCGCCAAGATCGAGGCGGGTGCGAGTCTCGTGCAGCTCTGTACATCTTTTGTGTTCAAGGGGCTTGGCCTGCCAGACGAAATCAAGCGCGGACTCGTCCGTCTCCTCGCGCAAAACTCCTATCCCCGGCTCGCCGACGGAACCGGCGCCGCGGCAGCGGATTGGGCCAGTGGAAAACTCAATGCGGACAATTTTCGATAGCGCCACGCTTGGGTGAGGCCGCGCGAGAGAAGAAAAAGCAGCAAGGAGAGCCATAGTCCGGCGTTGCCGAAGGGCCGCAGCAGATAGAAGCTTGCGATATAAAGCGCGAGCGAGACGAGCATCATGTTGCGCATGTCGCGCGTCCATGTCGCGCCGACGAACACGCCGTCGAGTTCATAAGCGAGCGCGCCCGCAAGCGGGGCCAGCGCGGCGAACAAGAGATAATCGCGGGCAAATGCCCGCACCTGTGGTTCGGTCGTAAGGAAATCGATGAACGGCTTGCCGGAAATAAGCGCCACGGCCGCCAAGCCGGCGGCAAAGGCGAAGGACCAAAAGGCGGTGATACGCACCGCCGCGCGAAAACCCTTGGCGTCCCGCGCGCCGATCGATTGGCCGCACATCTGCTCGGCGGCGGTCCCGAAACCGTCGAGAAAATA
>DASYNQ010000458.1:0-5077 GCA_036008425.1 Methylocella sp.
CCCTCCTCTCCGGCAGGGCGAACTTTTAACTGAGGCGAGTCGTCCTATTGACAATGGGGTTGCTATCGCGAGCCAAAAAATCGGAACACCGAACGCTGTCCTTTTTGATGCTGCTCAATCACTTCTTGCCTTTCTTGGCAAAGTTAATCAATTAGAACAGCCCGGTGGAGTGCCGGGCACGGCGCCTAATCCTATCGATCAGAGAAACTCGAACCTCGTGCAGGCTTTAGCCTGCTATTTGGTAGAGATTTATATTGAGACCCCTGCTGACATCAGGCCCTGCAACGCTCCGAGTGAAATTGCAGTGCCCGCAGGAACCAGCCCAGAATTTCAACAGTTTCAGGAAATAGACCGGGCAACCGCTAAAATGCTCGGACGCTTCCGAAAAATCGCTACATTCTCCGGTATGGGTAATCGAGCCACCGTGTCCTTGTTGATGAGCGCCTGGCTTGGAGCGGCGGGCAGTAGTTCTGAAGATCGGACGTATAAATTCTTTTCAGGGCTAGAGGCCAAGGCCAAAACGATCGGTGACCGGCAGAATCTCCTTGAGGGAAGTGTTGGTCCCGAGAAGCTCGCTGAATTAATCCACAGCATCAGCCCTTTATCCGAACCGCGGTAAGACCATGAAGACATCTAGAAAGTACTCAGCAACCGTCCTTTTGTTCTTGGTGGCACTCGTTTTGCCGTTTGAAGGGAAAGGTGTCCTCGCACAATCGATTCAACCGGCCCAATACTACCCTCCTTCTCCGTATCCCTACGGCTATCCGCCTTCTCAGGCACAAACCCCTTACCCGCAACAAGTGCAATACGCACACACTTGCTACACACAGTTTGGTTCCTGCTCCTTAGCCCAACCATTGCCCGTGAGCGGCCCTTGCGCTTGCTTCTATCCGCAAGGGCAAGTATGGGGTCGCGCGGGGCCTCCGTAGTGTTCAGGATATCCCTTAATTGAGAGAAATTCTCAGTATAGAACACTTTATCATTGAGCGCCGTGATCGGTTCCTTGGCCTTCTGGGTACAAGGCGGGTCATCATGGGTATATTGAACATAACGCCCGATTCCTTTTCCGACGGCGGCAAATACTTTAGCCTCGATGCCGCCATGAAACAGGCGGAAAAACTCAGCAGCGATGGCGCCGATATTATAGATGTGGGGGCGGAATCCACGCGCCCAGGCCATACGCCCGTCGCGGCGGAAGAGGAACTCGCCCGCCTCGAACCCATTCTTGGCAAGCTGGCGAGTTCCATCGACATTCCGTTTTCGATCGACACGTCCAAAGCCAAAGTCGCGCGCCGCGCAACAGAACTCGGCGCTAGCGTGGTCAACGATGTTTGGGGATTGCAGAAAGATCGAGCGATGGCGGACACGGTCGCCGAAACCGGCGCAGCAGCGGTTCTGATGCACAATCGCGACGGCGTCGATCCCGATCTCGACATCATCGCGGACATGCGCCGCTTCTTCGACCGGTCATTGCGTCTTGCGGAAGCTGCTCGTATTCCCCCCGCACGTATCATTCTCGATCCCGGCATCGGTTTCGGCAAAAGCCGGGCGCAAAATTTCACGGCCTTGGCCAATCTTGCCGCGCTGAAGGACTACGGCCTGCCGATCCTCGTCGGGGTTTCGCGTAAGTCGCTGCTTGCCGGGCTGGCCGCCTCGCCGGTCGAGACAAGCCTCGTTCGCACGCTCGCCGCCAATCTCGCGGCGGCCGCCAACGGTGCTTCCCTATTCCGGGTTCACGATGCGGCCGAACACGCCGCCGCCTTCAAGGTTTTCGATGCCATCGCCCGCCGCTGACCTTTTGGGCGCCGGCCCGCTGACCGACACCGGTCTCGGGCTGGGGAGCAATATGGGCGACAAGGCAGGCAACATCGCGCAGGCGCTGGAGCTGCTGGAGGAGCGCGGTATTATCCGGCTGAGTGCGGTTTCGTCGATCTACCGGACCGCGCCTTGGGGTTATGTGGACCAGGATTTTTTCGCCAATGCCTGCGCGGTGGGAGAAACCCGCCTGCCGCCGCTCGAACTTCTTGCCGCGACCAATGCGGTTGAAACCGACATGGGCCGGAAACCGTCGATGCGCTGGGGGCCGCGCCTCATCGACATCGACATTCTTTTCCACGGCGAAGCGTCTTTCGCACATGCCCAATTGAATTTGCCGCATAAGGATCTTTTCGAACGCGCTTTCGTTTTGGTTCCTTTGGCCGAAATCGCGCCTCGCTTAAACATTTCCGGGCGTTCCATCGCAAAGGCGGCCGCCGGTTTCGCGGGCGAGCCAATCGCAAAATGGGACGCGAGCGGCCGCCGTCGTTGAAGATGAAACGATTTCATGATTCTTTTCCGTCACGGGCGACGGAGACTATCGTGGCCACGAAAGTTATGGCAGTAAGAAGTGCGTTGTGGTCCGCAAGTTAGCAATGCGTCCGACCGGGCGCGGCTTCCGGCGTCACTCGAACAATAGCTGCACATTGGTGATCAGCCGGCTGAAAAATGCAGTTGGGCGATAACAATATTCGTTCATCCCAAGCGGCGCCTCTTTGCAGCGCCGGTGGTCGGGGCTCCATTCATATCCCTCCTTGCTCAAACACGCGGCAATCGACTTGTTGATGGCATCGCTTTGGGTGCCGCGCTGGCCGGGATTCGCTTTTTCCGCCTCAACGTGACAGTAGCCAACCACGACTTTCTGGTTTTCGAAAAAAGATGCGCCCGACGCATAAAATCGGATTTCCAGCACGCCAAGGAGCACAAGGCCAGCACAAATTCCTAGAATAGCTTGGGTTCTGGTCTTAAAGACTAAATCGAGACCAAATAAGGTCAGGCCGCCGAAGGCGACGAGGCCGCCGCCCACGATGATGAGAATGGGCGCGAGGAATATGGTTAGGTTTTGATCCATTTAGGGCTTCCTCCTGCTGGCGAGACAGCCGCCCGCCGAATTGACGTTGCAATGCAGGAGTCATCAGCCTTGCCGGCGGTTAAAGGGGGCACCCCATCCCCTGGACGCGGCGCGTGTTCCGCAGCGGCCCTTGGCGGCTTCTTAACAGCCCGCCTCGCGCCAAGTCAAACCCGCCGTAATATTATGCCGCTATTACCCCGCCTCGCCATGGCCCATCGCGGCAAGTATGGTTTCCCGCGCAAGCTGCCCTCATCGATGACGAGCCATTGCGCTTGCCAAGGCTCGGCCAAAGTGGCAAACTCGCCCCGAATTCTGTCATCGGGCGGATCTCGGCTCAGGTTCAAGCCCGACCATTCGAGGGATGTCCGCTTACTTAGGAGGGTCATATGGGCTTGTTCGACAAAATTCTGGGCGGCGTCTTCGGCGCCGGAGCAATGGCGGTCCTCAACAAATACATCGAACAGCAGGGCGGCTTGCAAAACATCGCCAGCCAATTCGAGAAGAATGGCTTCGGCGATACCATGAAGTCATGGATTTCGCAGGGACAGAATTTGCCGATCACGGCGGATCAGATTCGTCAGGCGCTCGGCTCCGACAAGGTGAAGGACCTGGCCGCCAAGATGGGCCTTCCCGCCGACAAAATCGCCGACTTGCTTGCGCAACATCTGCCGCAGGCCGTCGACAAGGCGACCCCCGACGGCAAACTCCCGTCATAACGGCGTTAACCCCGTTAACCTTGATGGTCATTTGACCCGCGCGTGTCATCGTGAGCACGCCGCCATCGGCAAGCGGGTTTGCCCGAGGTATTTGCTCATGCGCCTTCAAAGACTGGGCATGATCTGGTCCTCGTCCAGCGAACCTTCTTCCTCCGGATCGCCGCCCTCCTCCTGCGATCCCTCCGGCTCGATCTTGATGCTGAGCCTGCCACCTTCCTCGATTGCCGCGCGGCGCAAGGTTTCCTCGGCTTGCCTCACCTCGTGCTGGCGTTTCCACAGCGCCGCATATATCCCGTTTCGCGCCAGCAGCGAGGCATGCGCGCCGCGCTCTACGATCCTGCCCTTGTCGAGCACGATGATCTCGTCGGCATTGACGATTGTCGAAAGCCTATGCGCGATCACGAGGGTCGTCCGGTCCTTGGCGACAAGATCGAGCGCGTCCTGAATCTCGCCTTCGGTGAAGGAGTCGAGCGCCGAGGTTGCCTCATCGAGAACGAGGATCGGCGGCGCCTTCAAAATGGTTCGGGCGATGGCGACGCGCTGCTTTTCGCCGCCCGAGAGTTTTAGGCCTCGTTCGCCGACCTGCGCCTCGTAACCGCCCGGAATTTGTTCGATGAAATGGTCGATTCGCGCCAGACGCGCTGCCTCGCGGACCTCGGCGTCGCTCGCGTCGAAGCGGCCGTAACGAATATTATAGGCGATCGTGTCATTAAAGAGTACCGTGTCTTGCGGAACCATGCCGATCGCCGCGCGCAGCGAGGTTTGGGTCACCATCGCGATATCCTGACCGTCGATAGTGATTCGCCCCGAGGAAGGCTCGTAGAAACGGAATATCAGCCGCGAAAGCGTGGATTTGCCGGCCCCCGAGGGACCGACAATCGCCACGGTTTTTCCGGCCGGCACGTCGAAACTCACGTCCTTCAGAATTGCCCGGCGCGGGTCGTAATTAAAAGACACATGCTCGAACGAAAGCCTGCCGTTCGTCACCGCAAGAGACTTCGCGCCCGGGCGGTCCTCGACCTCAGGGTGCTGGCCGAGAATGGAAAACATCATTTCGATGTCGATCGCCGCTTGCCTGATCTCGCGATAGACAACGCCCATGAAGTTCAACGGCTGATAGAGTTGAATCATCATCGCATTGATGAGGACGAAATCGCCGACCGTATTGGCGCCGCTTGTGATGCCGGCAATGCTCATCGCCATCGCGGCCGTCAACCCACATGTAAAAATGACCGCCTGCCCGGCGTTGAGCCAGGCTAGCGACGTGTAGGTCTTTATGCTCATGCGCTCGTAACGCGCGATGGATTTGTCGTAGCGTTGCTTCTCGCGCTCTTCGGCATTGAAATATTTGACCGTCTCGAAGTTGAGCAGGCTGTCGATCGCCTTGGTATTTGCGTCGGTATCGCTCTCGTTCATCGCCCGCCGGATCGCGATCCGCCAATTGGTCGCCGCGGCGGTGAAGCCCATGTAGGCG